>CALMZW010000411.1 GCA_937870605.1 uncultured Synergistaceae bacterium | reverse complement strand
GCCTTTTCTTTGTCTTTCTGCTTTTTTCTGCTGTATCTTCACTTCTTCGAATGGGAGCTCCCAGGACGGATCCGCACTCAAGTCGAGAGTTGATCGTTTTCCCCGCCGAAACGCGTTATATCCTGCCGCCGCTATCATAACCGCGTTATCCGTGCATCGGCTCACGGGGGGGCACCATGCCGAAAAGCTGCGACTTCGCTGCATCGCCTGTCTCAACGCCGAATTCGCCGCGACGCCTCCTGCAATGCAGACCTTTCGAATTCCCGTTTCGCGCACCGCAAGTTCCGTTTTTGCAAGGAGCGCTTCGATCGCCGCTTTTTGAAATGAAGCGCACAGATCCGCCGCAAGCGCCGTTTCCGCGTTATCCTGAAACTCCTTCAGAGCCCAGAGCACGGCCGTCTTGAGCCCGCTGAAGCTGAAGGCAAGAACCGGATCATGCTTCAACGGGACGGGCAACCGGAAGCGCTCGGAGTCTCCCGAAGCAGCCAGGCGATCCACAGGCGGCCCTCCGGGATACCCGAGGTTCAGAAGTTTGGCGACCTTGTCGTACGCCTCTCCGACGGCGTCATCCAGTGTTCTCGCGATTACGGCGTAGTCGCCGAATTCGCGAACCCGGACTATTTCCGTATGTCCGCCGGAAACAATCAGGCAGAGAAATGGAGGCTGAAGGTCGGGGAACGTCACGACATTCGCGAACAAGTGCCCTTCGAGGTGGTTGACGCCGATCAGAGGCGTTCCCCATCCGGACGAAAGACCCTTCGCAGTCATAACGCCAACCAGAAGCGATCCCATCAGTCCCGGACCGGCCGTTACCGCGATCAGGGAAAGCTCCCGACGCGGATCGGCTACGCCCCCTTCCGCAAGAACATTCTGAATCAAGGGGATCATCGCCTCGAGATGCTGACGCGATGCATACTCCGGAACGACGCCGCCGTATGGCGCATGGATTTCAATCTGACTCGACAGACGTTCCGAGATGACCGTGCGATCTCCTTCGAGAAGCGCGACTCCCGTGTCGTCGCAACTTGTCTCGATGCCGAGCGTCAGAAACGAAGCCATCATTTCTTTCCAGGCAGCGTGAGGCTTGCCTCGTATTCACCGTAACGAACCTGCATGCGTCCCTTCCCGTCATCAAGCTTCGCGGCGGGAATGCATATCGCGAAGGATCCTGAGGATCCCGCCGGAAGTTCACCCGTCGGGATAAACTCCTTTTTGGACAGGATATCCGACTCCTCAAGACTCCTGCCGTTCACCCGGATGTGCATCGGCTCAAACGTCCATCGCTTTCTGGCCTCAAAGCGCACGATCAACAAAGCTTTTTTTCTCGTCTCCCGAGTCCCGAAATGTTTCGCGTGCCAAGTGAGCCACTCGGGAACATCGGGACCGTTTTCTACCGCGATACGTGACAACGCGGCGTCCACGTAGATGAACTCCATCAACGCCCGCGCACCGATCATCATATCCCCCAACTGCTCTCCTTCGATCCAGACGGTCGTCGTTCGCCCGGAGAGCAACGTCTCCACTTCGTCCGCGCGAGCCGCGCCGGTGCAACACAGGAACGCCAGCGCGCAAAGCATCAGCATCTTTTTCATCATTCTTCACGACTCCTTTCCGTATCACTCGTGTCCGCGTTCTTTCTCTTCCGTTCGAGAGCTCGCCGGATCCATTGCCACTCCTGAAATCTGAAAAGGAGGGTAAGCGCCGCGTAAACCGAAGCGCCAAAAACCATGACTGCAAGAAGCCAACATGCTCTGAGAATACCGGTTCCGTCGATGGGATACGGGAATAGTCTCTTTAGGGAAAGAATACAAAAACCCATACAGATCAGGGCCACGCCCGTTTTGAGCGTCCACCCCGGCCGGAAGACTCCGATAGACGATCCCATCCTGCGTGAAAGAAGAAATACACCGGTCGCCCCCGACAGAACGAATGCAGCTGAGGTCGCAAACGCGAGCCCTTCAAACGAAAACCGCCTCACAAGAAAAAAACTCAGCAGGAGATTTCCCGCAACGCTTGCCAGAGTGACCCACATCGCTTCCCGCGGAAGCCCCTTCGCGTAGAGCCCGCGCATGACAACGGTCGTGCACGCCATTCCCGGAAGCCCCAACGAATACAGTGCGAGCGAAGATGCTGTCGCGTGCCACGCCCATTCGGAAAACGCCCCCCGGTAGAAAAGGAGATGGATCATTTCGTCGGAAACCAGCACCAGCCCGACCGTCACCGGAAATACGATGAACAGGGCGAAGCGGATGGAGTCGCGCATAATCTCCCGGAATTCATCAGGACGGGACACGCAGCGCGACAGCTCCGGCAATACGGCCTGAGACACGGCAATGACAAAGAGTCCGAGCGGGAGCTGGATCACGCGGTTGGCGTAGTTGAGAACGGAAATAGCGCCATCCTGGAGAAAAGAGCCGAACATGCGGCTCACTACGGGGTTCACCTGATTCAGGGATAATCCCGCAGCGTACGGAAAGAAAAGCGCCAGCATCCGGCGAAGGTCGCGGTCATGACGCTTGGGAATCTCCGGGGTCAACGTCATTCCAAGCCGTGCGCTCCACACCCATTGAAGGAGCATATGCGAAAAGCCTCCCGCAATAACGGCGACAACGAGACAGCCGATCCCCCATCGGGGCGCCAGAAGCAGAAGAAGCAGAATGTACACGATATTGCTCACCCCGGGCGCAACAGCGGGGATGAAGTAGGAATCGAGACTGTTCAGAACTCCCATCGCCAGCGCGGCAAGTGATATGATCAACAGAAACGGGAAAAGCCGGCGGGTCAGTGTTATCGCAAGCGCGGTTTTTTCCTGATCGAATCCGGGAGCCATCAGAGCGACGAGGGCGGGGGAAAACGCGATGCCGATGCAAACTACGGCCGTCCCCGCAATAAGGAGCGCCCCCATTGCCTGCCGTGCGAGCGAAAGCGCCCGTTTCCGTCCGTCATCTTGCAGACTCCTCGAAAATATGGGAACGAACGCCGCCGAAAGAGCACCCTCGGCCAGAAGTTGCCGCAGAAGATTCGCGAGCGTGTAGGCGATATTGAAGGCGTCGATTTGTCGCGACGCGCCGAAAAACGCCGCGGTGATGATCTCGCGGACAAGCCCGAGAAACCGGCTCGCCAGCGTTCCCGCCATCATCAGGAAGGCGTTCCGAACGACGGAAGCCACATGGGACCGCATCGAAAAGCCTCCTTATTCACAGGAAAGGGTGATGCCGCGATGATAATGATCTGGGGAATCGGAAATGTGTTTCATGGAGATGACGCGGCCGGACCGACTGTCGCGGAACGAATCGCCGCGATGTCGATTCCCGGAGTGCTCTCCGTAAACTGCGAAACAACGCCTGAGAATTATATCGGCCTTGCAAAAAAGCGAATGCCTGAGATGCTTCTCATCGTGGATGCGCTCGACATGGGGCTCCCGCCAGGCTCGATCCGTCGCGTCGATCCCAAAGATTGCGCAGGCGTTTCTTTTTCGTCTCACGGAATTCCCGTTCCGCTCCTGCTCGAACTGCTCCCCGAGAACATATCCGTCCGCATTCTCGGCATTCAACCGGCCGACGCCTCTCCGTTTTCGGAAGTATCCCCGTCCGTCGCCGAAGCGATCGACACGGTCTGCGCCCTCATCGAAGCCGAAGAAACCGAACATATCCCCGTCTACCAGGAAAACCTGTCGCCCAGGTAGAACTTCCGGGCGACTTCGCTCTGAGCGACGTCATCGGGCGACCCCTCGATCACGATCTGCCCCTGATGGATCAGATATGTCCTGTCGGTAATCGCCAGCGTATCGCGAACATTGTGGTCCGTCAGAAGAATCCCGAATCCCTTCGCCCTGAGGTTCAGGATGATCTGCTGGATATCGTACACTGCTATCGGATCGATTCCACTGAAAGGTTCATCGAGCAGCAGAAAATGCGGCATGATGGCCAGACAACGGGCGATCTCCACGCGGCGGCGTTCGCCGCCGCTCAGGGCGTACCCGCTTGTCGACGCCAGCCGGGTAAGCCCGAATTCTTCGAGAAGATGCTCGACGACTCCCTTTCGCTCGGAAGACTCGGTTCCAAGCTCCTCGAGAACGAGTTCAAGATTTTCCCGGACGCTCAGGCTCCGGAAAACCGAGGACTCCTGCGGCAGGTATCCGACTCCCAGTTTCGCCCGTTTGTAGACGGGAAGATGGGTGACATCCCGATCCTTGATGCAGACGCTCCCGGAATCGGGTGACACGAGGCCGACGATCATATAGAACGTCGTCGTCTTTCCGGCTCCGTTCGGGCCGAGAAGGCCGACTATTTCCCCCATGTGGACGTCGATGTCAACCATGGAGACGACGGTGCGGCCCTTGTACGCCTTGCAGAGTTTTTTCCCCGACAGAATGCGATCCGTCAAGGCGCGGAGGATCCTTTCAAGGGAAAGACAATCTGGGGTTTTCCGGCGGCTTCGATCCTTCCGGAGGCGAGAAAATACACGAGGGATTCCGCCCTGAGCGTCCGGTCTCCCTGAACCGCCGTCACGGCGCCCGAAACGACAATGCTTCCCCGTGCTTTTGAATAGACGGCGCGGCTTCCGCGTATCGTCGTAGGGAGGTCTTTTTTCGGACCGGACTTCAGAACGACGCCGCCGCGGGCAGTGACATCCGAAACCTCGCCTTTCACGATATGGCCGTCAATCGCAGCCGCCGAAAGAAACACGCGAAGTTCGTCGTCCACAAACGAACGGACCTTTTCGATGGAAAACGCGTCTCCGGAGAGAACGACGGAATCGGCGTCGATCATCCTCTTCCCGAGTCTGCCACGGACCCCGCCTGCGAAACGGTAGCTGCGCACATCGCCGAACCCCGTCGCGACTTCCCCGCAGGACAGCTCCACGACGTCCTCGTTCCATTTGCCTTCGGCCCGAACGTCGCCGATGAAACGAACCCTTTTCCCGTCCATATCCCCTTCAGCAAGCTGCGCCACAAGAGAGAGCCCCTCCCGTGAGAGCTTGACGTGTCCCTCCCCGTAGAAAAGGCCCTTTTTCGAATCATAACGCATGGAATCCGCGGTCAGGCTGACCTCGGCTCCCTGCGCAAAAGAGGCGACAAACAAAATCGCAAGAACAGAAAAAAACGTCCGAAGCCGCATCTATCCCACCATCCCCGCGGCGAAGCTCTTCAAAGCGTCGCTATTGTACCGAAAAGGGGCGCTATCTCAAAGGGAAAACCACTCACTCTTCGCCCGGACCAATGAAAAAGTCCGAGAGCGAGCGGACTGCGTCATCCGCATCGCCGGAGGAGACGACACACGTCACATCACGGGAAGAGGCGCCGATCATATCGATATTGATCCCCTTGTCCGCAAGAACGGAGAACATTCGCGAGGCAATAGCCGTTCCTTCGCTGAATTGTTCTCCCGAGACGGTCACCTTCGCAATCTCCGTGTCGTACGTCACTCCCTGCGCCTCGATTTCTCCCGCAAACCGGCGCGTGATGTCGATGGCTGCGCTGAGGTCTTTTGAGCGGACCAGGAATGCAATGTCATTCACCTGTCCCCGCATGACGCTCTGAACGATCATGTCCGTCGCCACGCCCGAATCCGCAAGCTCAGTGAACAGTCGCGACGCGACGCCGGGTACGTCCGGAACACCCAGCACCGCGATCTTCACGACGCCTCTGTCATTATGAACCGATGTCACCCGCGATCCCGCAGGAAAGACCATCCGGTGCATACCTCCAGTCCTGAGGGGGTGGTAGAATCCAGCCCCCGAGATATTTTTCTGAACCGTCACCCCGTGCCTGTCTTCGGAAAGCATGAAGAATCGGGATCGGACTCCGTTTCGCGTGAAGACGGCGCACATGTGTCTCGCCACATCTTCCGGCATGTGGGAGCTGAACGCGATGACGCTCGGCCCGGAACCGCTGATGGCGACGCCGGTGCAGCCCGGAACGTTCCGGACCTCCTGAAGAATCTCCTCTCCACCCGGAAAGAGCTTCGCACGGAAAGGCTGGTGAAGTCTGTCCTCCATGGCCCAGGGAAGATGCTTCCAGTTTCCTGTGGCCCAGGACGCGGCAAGGAGGGCGGAACGACTCAGATTATAGACGGCGTCCTTGAGCGAAACCTGCTCGGGAAGAGCCCTGCGTGCGTCGGCCGTGCTCACTTCCACCGCCGGAACGGCGACGACGGCGACCATCGAGGCGGGAAGGCGCGGCATCCGGACGTATCGCAGATCCTTTCCGTCCCAGCAGCTGACGACCATTCCGCCGATACACGAGGGAACGACGTTGTCCGGATGACCTTCCATTCGAACCATGAGCGTGAGCAATTCGTCGAGCGGAAGCGGCCGGTCCCGCAACGCATTGGCAAGAGAGACGCCGCCGACGACGGCGCTGGAAGAACTTCCAAGTCCGCGGCACAGCGGGATGACATTCAAACACCGCAACCTGAGGCCGGGGGGCGTAAACCCCCACTCCCGGCACGCGGATTCATAGCAATCAAGAAACAGATTTCTTTTAGAGCGTCCGAGATCCCCGCTCCCCTCTCCGATGATTTCGACCTCATAGCGTCCTGACGGGAGGAGTTCGTCGACATCGAATACGTTATACAGCGTCAGTGAAAGACCAACCGTATCGAAACCGGAGCCGAGATTCGCGCTCGAAGCGGGGACCCTGATCCGGAGCAGACTCATCGGGATAGAACCTCCCGAATGGCGTCCCAGCTTCCGGGCACGCAAACGGGCTCCGGCAGGTAATGCATCGGAGCCTCCGGATCCTTGAGGCCGTTCCCCGTCAGGACAAGAACGCCCCGACTTCCTTTCTGCATTTTCCCAAGCCCGGCGAGCTTCAGAAACGCCGCTGCTGTGGCGCAGGAAGCGGGCTCGGCGAATATTCCTTCGAGACATGCGAGCTTCCTCTGTGCATCGAGGATCTCCTGGTCCGTCACTGCCATGAACTGACCGTTCGTGAGCTCCACGGCGCGTCGGGCCTTATCGGCGCTGACAGGATTCCCGATCCGTATGGCCGTCGCCAGCGTCTCCGGGAAAGACACCGGAGCGCCGCGGACCATTGGTGCGGCGCCCTCGGCCTGCACGCCGATCAGACGCGGAAGGCGCGTCGAGCGCCCCGTCTCCTTATAAAACTCGAAACCGGCGCAATAGGCGCTGATGTTTCCGGCATTTCCCACAGGGATAATGAGCCAGTCGGGGGCGTCGGAAAGATCGTCGCAGATCTCCCACGCAGAGGATCGCTGTCCCCAAAGACGATACGGATTGACCGAATTGACCAGAGTGACGCCAAGTTCGGCCGCTGCCTGCCGGGCGAACTGCAACGCCGCATCGAAGTTGCCTTCGATGCAGACGGCCTTCGCACCAAAGGCCAGCGCCTGAGACAATTTCCCCAGCGCGACCTTCCCCTTTGGAAGCAAAACGGCGCAACGGATGCCGGCGGCTGCGGCATAGGCCGCCGCAGAGGCGGACGTATTTCCCGTAGAGGCGCACACAACTCCCTTCGTTCCTTCTTCCAGCGCTTTGGCGACCGCCAGCACCATCCCCCGATCCTTGAACGACCCCGTCGGGTTGGCGCCCTCGATCTTCGCGTATATTTCCGCCCCGGTTTCCTCGCCCAAACGCCGCAAACGGACAAGAGGAGTTGACCCCTCACAAAGCGAGAGTCTGGGAGTTCCTGAAGAAATCGGGAGGAACTCGCCGTACTTCTGAATGATACCTGTCAACATCGCATTCAACCTCCTGAAAGAGAAAGCGGCCTTCATCTCGACACAAAGCCGGAAGAAGGCCGCTCCCCGGGAAAGCCGCTACGTGCATGGGAAGGGAACCGTATCGTTCCGCACAGGACCGGGCGTCAGAGGAAGCGATTGTTTAGTCCGAATAATCGGCGTCGCTCCCGCGTTCCTGTTGTGCGCCCTCACACGTGAATTCGCTTCGCTTATGCAGGACCGGACGCTCCGGCGCCGCGTTGTCAAAGGGGCGTCGTGCGATCGTTTCGAGGACCTTTTCCGCCGTCCCCTCCGCGTTGAACGCCTTGAGGAATCGCGTCGCCCACTCTTCCGTCTCGGCCACGATCCGATCGATACACGGCTGCGGTTCGTTCATGATGGCTTCGCCGAACGGCAGATTGGCCTTCTTGTAATCTCCGCTCTTCCGGCTGTATTTCTTGCCGTCGGCCCATTCAACGATTTTATTCCAGAGTTCCGCGGAAATACCGCGATCCGGCTCCTTCACATAGGACCCGTTTTCCACGACCGCGTTCCCGGTCTCCGGATCCATCTTCAGACCAAAAACGACATTCTGGAAAAGCGTGGCGACGTTCCCCTTGGCAATGCCGAACTTCCTGAAGCGCGACACTTTGGAAAGAGGCGTGCCGGAAATGCCGTGCTGTGCAATGGCGACTCCATAGGGGCGTATCGCATTGGCGATTTCGAGCGTCCGGTCAAGGTCGATGCCTTCGTGCTGTCCGGTGGTCGTATCGTACGTTCCGTGGAGACTACCGTTGGATATGGCGAGAAGATCGGGGCTGATCCCCCAGGAATTCAAGCCTCCGATGAAGAAGAGCGCTTCTTTGACGGTTGACAGTTCTCCGGGTCCCTTGATCTCCCCAACTTCGACCTCGAGTCCAAGATACGCCGGTATGCTCATGCAGACATCCCGCGTCGCGCACAGATTCTCCCAGTCCTGAAGATGCGATGCGTCAACCGCGAACGAGGTCCATCCTCTTCGCACAATATCGGGAATATGAGCGACGGACTTCTGGACATCTTCCCGGGATTTGATTCCGTAATGATCGACATGAAGTCCGAAAATAATCCCGTGTCCGAGTTCCGCGGAGTAACGCGCCGCGTAATCCGGGAGGGAGGCGAACGATCCATAACAGTAGCTGTCCTCGGATTTGGCGATCTCGATGTACACCGCGGCGTTACACGCTTTCGCAGCCTTGAAGACTCCCTTGACGGTCAGAGGACTTCTCGCGTTGGCTGCCAGAATGATGGACTGACTCTCGCGCGCAGCGATGACAACATCTCTTCCGCTGACAAGCCCGAGATCCTCCGTTCCCCAGAGAGCCTGCACATTCAAGGGACGCTTCGTGAGCATTTCCCGATACGCAGTTCGGCTCGTATCCATAGATTCAGCACGTCCTTTCTCTGATAATGAGGCGTTTTCTTCCGCCCGTTGAACAATAACACGGGAATACCGCCCGTCAAGAGAAAACGGAGAATCCGCAAGTTTTTCTCTCATGCGCCGGAAACACTGGTTGACAGTACCGCCCGTGGTCATTATAATACCTTCGTTTTCGTTCTGGGGCTATAGCTCAGCTGGGAGAGCGCTTGAATGGCATTCAAGAGGTCAGGGGTTCGAATCCCCTTAGCTCCACCAGAGTATCCCGGACAGCCATTCTTCGCAGAATGGCTGTTTTTTTTCTCAGTTCCTTTTTTTTCTTTCGGCGTATTCTTCGACACGACGCACGTCCCCTCCGAGTCTCGAAAAGAATGCCGTATATTCCTGATCAGCATTTGAAAAAAAAATATAATACTCCCGTATCTATCCGGATTTTGAAAAAGAGGGGGATTCGCATGTCTCCGAAGGGATTCCATTTCATTGTTGAAGCGTCAGGATGCAACTCCGCTATCAGCCAGGTCGACAAACTTCAGGAAATCCTCGTCGAAGCAGCAAAACGGGCCAACACGCAGGTCTGGTCCGTCTCGTTTCACAAGTTTCCACCGGACGGAGTCAGCGGAGTGGTCGTCATCAGCGAATCGCATCTGTCGGTCCATTCGTGGCCTGAGGAGAACTATTTGGCGCTCGACATTTACACCTGTGGAGAAAACAGTCTTCCCGAAGTCGCCGTCAACTACGTCCTCGAACAGATTGACGCGCAGCATACGCACATCACCGAGATAACACGAGGAATTGATGACGGAGATAAGGAGTTTTATCACTCGTTCATAACGTGGGAAGAACGAAAAAGGGGATAGTGCGCGTAACTTCGACTCCTCGAGAAACATTCTGCACGTGCTCTCAAAAAAAAGGGCGCTATCCTGTATTAACGGACAGCGCCTTGGGAATAGTTGGTAGCCCCAACGGGATTCGAACCCGTGTTTTAACCTTGAGAGGGTTACGACCTAGGCCACTAGTCGATGGGGCCTTGTGTTGGCTGGGGAACGTGGATTCGAACCACGATCGCCTGATCCAGAGTCAGGTGTCCTGCCGTTGGACGATTCCCCAACAAATCAAAGCGATTCTCTTGCCGACTGAGGCATGATAGCAGACTGGTACAACGATTGCAAGTTCGGAGAAAATGTTGGAAGTTTCAGTCTTTACAGCTCGCTATGAACACTCGCCTCACAGAAATGAACGCGCCGGACACCCCGAATCTCTCAAAGGCCATTTTATCCGGATCTCACGAAGGACTGGTACACGGAGCCATTCCCACTTTTTCCGACGTCTTGCGACGCAATGTTTCCGCGTTTCCGGAAAGAATCTTCTCGAGCTTCTCTCCCTTGAGACCAGCTTGTTCCCAAAGCGTTGAATACCGCTGATAGGTCAGGATCGGAAAATCCGAACCGTAAAGGAACTTTTCCGAGACGCCCGCTCCGTCGATCGCAAGAAGCACCTTCGGCGAATACAGCCATGGAAACGCCGCAGTGTCATACCATGCGTTTGCAAGAACGCGCTTCATTTCCGGCATCAGTTCGTACTGCCAGAGTCCTCCGCCAAAGTGCGCAAAAACGACGGACACTTCGGGATGATTGATGCAAAACATCGCAGCTTCTTTCGGTCCTACGTTCCCCTTCCCGGGGTAATCATGCCCCACCGGCTCCGCAGTGTGGATCAGCAGAAACATGCCGGTTTCATACGCCAGCGATGCGAGGCGCCATGTTTGCCTTGGGTCGGTGATGTCCACTCCCTGCCCCTGGGGAAACAATTCGCCGACGCCGATCATCCCGGCATTCCGGCAACGCACGAGCTCGGCCTCGCAACCGGCGCAGCCCGGCGACACGACCGCCAAACCGCGAAGGCCGTCGGGATGTTGTTTCAGCGCGTCAATCACATAATCGTTACATAGACGACATAAGCCCTGGTCCTCGAATGCAAAACCGAAAATCCACGACTCGTCGATGCCTGTCAGGTTCATGGAATCAACAACGTCTTCTACTGTCGCCCATCGGTGAACTTTTCCCCTGACGAGAGACGCAAAATGCGCCTCTTTTCGGGCAATTTTCTCCCAGTCCCGTATTACATCCGGCGGAAACACATGAACGTGCGTATCAGTAATCACGAGGTTTGCTCCCTATAAAAAAGAGGCGGCAGAAACGCCGCCTCTTCTCATTCGTTTTTCCGGACTACTTGACTTCGACTTCGGCGCCGGCTTCGAGGAGCTTCTTCTTGATCTCTTCAGCCTCTTCCTTACTGACGCCTTCCTTGACCGCCTTCGGCGGATTGTCGACAAGCTCCTTCGCTTCCTTCAGCCCAAGGCCCGTAAGTTCACGGACTACCTTGATGACGCCGATCTTATTGGCTCCCGGAGCCTTGTAGACGACATCGAATTCGGTCTTTTCCTCTTCGGCGGGCGCAGCGGCTCCGGCCATCGCCATCATGGGCATAGCCATCGCCGGCGCGGAAGCGGATACGCCGAACTTCTCCTCAAGAGCTTTCACAAGTTCGGAAAGCTCAAGGACAGTCATGCCTTCTATAGCCTGAATCATTTCATCGCGGGTCATATGTGTTCCTCCTTAGAAGTATATCTGATAGCGGGATTATGCCGCTACGCAGCCTTTTCTTTCTGTTCCTTGATCTGTGAGAGAACCGTCGCGAGAGACCGGATCGGCCCGGAAAGCACGGTAACGAGGCCCGTAAGAGGTGCGGCTATCGTACGGACAACCATTCCGATCATGACATCCTTCGAAGGCATATCCGCAAGGGCAATCACCTGAGCCGAGGTCAAACGCGCCTTTTCGAGAACTCCGGCCTTGATTTCAAGTTCTTTATTCGTCTTCTCCGAAACAAAATCCTTCAGTACTTTCGCAACAGCGACAGGATCCCCGTACGCGATCGTATAGATGTTCGGTCCGACGATGGCTTCTTCCGGCAAGGATGTCATTCCGGCTTCTTTCATGGCTATCTTGAAGAGAGTGTTTTTTGCGACTTTCATCTCTCCACCGGCCTGACGCACTTTCGCACGAAGAGCCGTGATCTTTCCGACCGTCATTCCCTTATATTCGGAAACAAACACGGCCTGAGCTTTCGAAAGTCTTTCCCGCAGTTCGTCAACCTGTTCAAACTTCAATGTCGCAGGCATTCATTCACCTCCCTTCGACATAAAAAAACCCGGGCTCACGGCCCGGGCAGAAAGAACAACGTAAAAAAAAACAACGTTGTCCGTCTTCGAGGCCTCGGCGGGGTTTTCACGCTACTGCGATCCCGCTGTCTTGAGCCGATATATCGATATAGTAATAATCGTATTCAAAGAAATTTCGAGAAGGCGAAACTACTCTCCGGATACCTCTTTCGATGCAACCGCCACATCGATGCGGATTCCGGGGCCCATAGTCGGCGCAATCGCAAGGCTCTTGACATACGTTCCCTTCACGGATGCGGGACGTGCTTTCAGGATAGCCCGGAAGAGCGACTTGGCGTTATCGTAAAGCTGTTCCGCGCTGAAACGTTTCTTCCCGATGCTGTTATGGATAATCGCAAACTTATCGACACGGAACTCAACGCGTCCCGCTTTGATCTCTTTCACGGCGTTCGCGAGATCAAATGT
>CALMZW010000410.1 GCA_937870605.1 uncultured Synergistaceae bacterium | reverse complement strand
CGTACAGGTCGAGCGCGGTCGCGGCCATGTACTTGGCGACGGTCAGGCCGCCCTTGAACGCGGGCGGCAGGATGTTCTGCGCGACGGACTGCCAGGAGTGCCCCGGCGTTCCGGCCGCCAGCGTCGTCGCGCTGAAGCGCACCATCGGCACGACCCAGCTCGTGTTCGCCTCGTCGATCGAGCCGCCGCCCGTCGACCAGACGAACGGCTTGTCGTAGTCGAACTTCTGGAACTCGCGGGAGAGGAACGGCCCCTTTTCGACCTTCAGGCTCTTCGAGAAGGGTTCCGCGATCTTCTCGTCCTCGTCCGTGAACGGCGGGACGCCCACAAGCGTCGCGTTCGCGAAGCCGACCTTCGCGAGCACCTGGTTCGGAAGGTATTGCCAGACGCCGACGATCGGGACGAACTCCATCTTCGTCTCCGTCATGAGCGCGGCGCCTTCGGCGACCTTCTTCGCCCACTTCACGATCTCTTCGACGCCCTTGTACTGGGGCGACCGGATGAAGTACCAGACTTCGGCGTACGGCGGCACCACATTGGGGGCCTTCCCGCCATCCGGGATCGAGTACATGACGCGCGACTCGGGACGCACGTGCTCGCGCATATAGTTCATCCCGATGTTCATGAGTTCGACCGCGTCGAGCGCGCTGCGCCCGGCCCACGGAGCCGACGACGCGTGCGACGCCTTGCCGTGGAAGCGGACCTTGAAGTTGTCCATCGCGAGCGACGAGGCGTAGGACACGGAGTTTTCCGTTCCGGGGTGCCAGGAGAGCACCGCGTCCGCGTCCTTGTAGATTCCTTCCTTGACGAAGAACGCCTTGCCGACGAGGGTTTCTTCCGAGGGGGTTCCGTAGAGCTTGATCGTTCCCTTGACTCCGGCCGTTTCCATCGCGTTCTTGATCGCGATGGCGGCCATGCAGCTGTACGTTCCGAAGACGTTGTGCCCGCATCCGTGTCCGGGGCAGGCTTCGACGACCGCCTTCGGAGTCGCCATCCCCGCGACCTGCGAGATGCCCGGCAGCGCGTCGAACTCCGCGTGGATGCCGAGAACCGGCTTCCCTTCGCCGAACGTCGCGACGAACGCCGTCTTCATGCCGGCGACGCCGGTTTCGACCTTGAAGCCGGCGGCCTTCATCAGCTCCTGAAGCGCGGCCGAGGACTTATGCTCGCCCAGGCCAAGCTCCGGGTTGTTCCAGATGTACGTGGCGACATCGACGCCGACCTTCGCGTGTCCGTCGAGCCATTTGATTGCGGCTTCCTTGGCGGGGGTCATCTTTCCGACTTCCCCGGCGAAAACAGGGGAGACGATCAGCGCGAGGACACATACCACTACCGCGAGAACGCGAATACGTCGCATGCTTTCCCTCCTCATGATCGAAAACAATCAGGGGTTCATCCGAGGGAACGCGCCTGTCGTTTCCGGCGTTCCCTCCTGTCGGCCGCTCTGGAATCGTCACGCCATCGCATCACCTCGAAACGGGCGGAGCCGTGGAGAAAGGAAAATCCCCGGACACGACACGCCCCGGGGATCCATGCAGTCTCTCAAACGTA
>CALMZW010000409.1 GCA_937870605.1 uncultured Synergistaceae bacterium | reverse complement strand
GGGATCGCGGCGATCCGTTTCGTGTCGTATATTCCGAAGTGCGGCAGGAAGCGGACCCACAGCCCGGAGATATGGACCGTCGCGCGCTCCGCCATCGACAGCCAGAGCGTGATGCCGGACGAGACGTCCGGGTCCTGGTGCGAATAGAAGATATGGCGGATCTTCCGGAGATCCACGATCTCCGCGACGTTCGCCAAAACGCGCGGGAAGACGTGCGCTCCGCCCGGATCGAGAAGCATGACCTCGTCGCCCGACGTGATGACGTACTGGTTCGTCTGGACCGCCGTCTCCTCCTCCTGTTCCTCCCATCCGAGGAACAGGAATTTGTGCCCTCCCTGATCGTACAAAATTGTCGAGTCGATATGTTCCACCGCGTTCAACCCCTTCGTTCGCGAAATCGTCTCCCTATCGGGAAAGACGTCTGCCACTCCCGTCCCGCGCCATCAGGACGGCCTCGTCCGGCGGTACGGGGCGGCCGAGAAGGTAGCCCTGTATCAGGTCGCAGCCTTCCGTCCGGAGAAAGTCCAGCTGCCCGTGCGTTTCCACCCCTTCGGCGAGGACCGAAATGCCGAGCGAGTGGGCGAGCTGGATGATGGCGCGCGTGATGGCGACATTGCTTCTGTCCTCCGGTATGTTGACGAGGAAGGACTTGTCGATCTTGATGATGTCGATAGGCAGCGCCTTGAGCCGCGCGAGCGACGAATACCCGGTCCCGAAGTCGTCGATCAGGATATGGACGCCCATGTCGCGCAGTCCGAAAAGCGTCTTTTTCGCGTTGTCCCCGTTGCCGATGATGCCCTGTTCCGTTACTTCGACGCCGATCGCCGAAGGGGGAACGCCCGTCGCGTCCATCACCCCGCGGATACGCGCAAGGAGCCCGGAGGAATGGAACTGCCGCGGCGAAAGGTTGATCTCGACGCGAAACTCCGGAACCCCGGCCCGCGTCCATTCGGCCCGTTGGCGAAGCGCTTCCGAGAGAACCCAGTCGCCGATCGGAACGATGAGCCCCGAGTCCTCGGCCACGGGGATGAACTCCATCGGAGGGACGAGCCCCCGCTCCGGATCGTTCCACCGGAGAAGCGCCTCCATGCCGGAGATTCGGCCGTCCGCAAGCGCCATAAGAGGCTGGTAGTGAAGCACGAACTCGCGCCGCTCGATCGCGCCCCGGAGCGAGTTTTCGAGGCGCAGGCGCATGGAGGCCCGATCTCCGAGTTCCGGCGTGAAGAAGCGGTACGCTCCGGTTCCGATCTCTTTGGCCTTGCTCATGGCCATGTCCGCCTTCTTGAGCAGCGTATCCGGGTGCGTTCCGTCTTCGGGACAGACGGCGATGCCGATCGCGGCGCTGATGAAAAGCGGGTTTCCCCCTGCGAGGACCGGACGGTCGAAATTCCGGACGAGAGCGTCGGCAAGCGCGGCGATCCGTTCGGTCGACTCCGCGCCGGGAACCAGAATATAGAAGTCGTCCCCGCCGACCCGCGTGACGGTCGGGCCATCGCCGAGGGCGACGCGCACCCGTTCGGCGACCGCCTGGAGGACCTGGTCGCCGACGAGATGCCCCAGCGTGTCGTTGATGTTCTTGAACCGGTTGATGTCGAAGACCATGACGCCTATCCGGGGGGCGGGTTTGTCGCGGTCCGAAAGCTCCTGCTTCAGTCGGTCCAGAAAGACCGACCGGGCGGGAAGTCCCGTCAGATAGTCGTAGTTCGTCCGCAATTCCAGCTGCGCCTCGGCGAACTTCACCTCGGAGAGGTCGTTGAAGACCGATACGTACTCCGAAACAGCCCCGTCTTTATCGTAGACCGCCGTGACCGTCATCCATTCGGGGTAGACCTCGCCGTCCTTCCGGCGGTTCCAGATCTCGCCCTCCCACTTGCCGCGACGCAGGAGCGTGTTCCAGAAATCCTCGTAGAACCCGACGCCATGCCGGTCCGACTTCAGAATCCGCGGGTTCCGCCCCACGGCTTCGTCCGCCGAAAAGCCGGTGATCGCCGTGAACGCGTTATTCACCCGCTTGATCGTTCCGTTCGCGTCGGTGATGACAATGCCTTCGACGGTGTTGTTGAAAACGCTCGCGGCGAGCTGCAATTCCTTTTCCGAACGTCTGGTTTCCGTGACGTCCCGGCTCGTGCCGACGATCCGCAGGACGTTCCCGGCGTCATTCCGGACGGCGCTGGTGTCCGCGACCATCGTGCGCTCCCCGCCGCAGACGGTCCGTATCCGGTATTCATACCGGGCGGAGTCCCGCTTTCCGGAAAAGATCTCTTCCGAAATCCGCCGGATTCGTTCGTGGTCTTCGGGGCGCATGTGCCGATAGAACAGGTCGCGGTCCGGGACGACATCTCCCGGCGCGTACCCGAGCATCCGGAAGGCGTGATCCGACCAGATCATCGTTCCGGAGACGAGGTCCCACTCCCAGGACGCCATGTCGACAAGACGCTGCGCCTCGTTCAGCATTTCCTCGCTACGCCGCAACCTCGCGACGGTCTGCGTATATTGCGTCACGTCGCGCCCCATGACGACCAGCAGTTCGCGATCCCCGCTCTCTCCGAAAAAGGGGACCCGGATGACGTCGAAGGACCGGACGGCTCCGGTCCGGTCCGTGATCGGAACCGTCGTCCTGGTGGACTCGCGCTTCCGCCACGCTTCCTCGTCCGCTTCCTGCGCCCGGAGAAAGAGATCGCGATAGAGCGGACAGAGATCGGCCAGCTTCGGAAAGCCCGTCCCGGCGTACTGCGCCTCGTCGATCCCGTAGAGAATCTGCGCCGTCCTGTTGGCGAACAGCCAGTCGCCCCGGCCGTCCCGAATCACGAACATGTCGGGCGAGACGTCGAACAGTCGTTTCAGGTCGAACGCACGGTTCCGAATTCCGCCGCTCAGGAATCGTTCCATCGGCCGCATCAGCTCCCTTCGGCCCGGCCCATTTCTCCGAGGATCGTGTCGACGAGCGTTTCCGCCGCGTTCGGATAGGCCAGTCCGAGCGCCCGGCGGCGCATCTCCGCGAGTGCGTCCCGATCGCCGGAGAGCCGCGAGACAATCGCGCCGACCTCGTCGGCCGAACGGGCGAGGATTCCGGCGCCGTTTTCCTGGAGATACACCGAATTATTGATCTCCTGTTTCGGGATGGGATTCACGAGGATCATCGGAATTCCCGTACACAGCGCCTCGCTGACGGTCAGGCCGCCCGGCTTCGTGATCATCAGGTCGGACCGCCGCATGAACGCGTCGAGGTTATCGACGAATCCGTGCGTCGCGAGCCGCACGCCGGCGGGCAGCGTGACCTGTTCCAGGTCATCGGCGAGATCCCGGTTCCGCCCCATCACGATCGTGAGATCCGTCCCGACTCCCGTCCCGGCGATCGCGCGAACGATGTCGAGCGCGAGCGAGCCCGGGATGCTGCTCGTCACGAAGAGAATCCGGAATCGCCCGTCCTTCGACGGAGGCGGAGGTTCTCCCGTGCACTCCGCATAGGCGCGCATGACCGGAATGCCGGACATCGTGACGCTTCCGGGCGGCGTTCCCGCCTCGAGCAAGCCCTTGCGGATCCATTCGCTCGCGATGAAGTAGCGGTCGACGTGTTCGTTGAGCCACGTCCGGTGCAGGCCGTAGTCCGTGATGGCCGCATAGAGCCGTCCGTTGTAGAGTCCTTGTTCCTTCATGCGGGAAATGACGCTCAGCGGGAAGAAGTGCGTGCAGAGGATGACCTCCGGTTCGTTCTCCGCGATGATGCGCATGAATTTCGTGACCTGGTTCATCGTGATGCTTTCGAGAAAGCGAAGCATGACGCTCTCCTCGCGGCTCTGATCCTTCAGGTCGTACATCATCCGGCACACGAGGTGCGAATGCTCGCTCACGAAGGCGTACACGTCGCTGTAGGACCATTTGAACAGATCGCTGGAGAAATCCAGGAGATCCATAATGACATTGGGCGCTCCCCGGCGGTCGAGTTCCTGCCGGACAGCACGGGCCGCCGTGCGGTGACCGTTCCCTGCGGTCACGTAGACGATTACAACAGGCCTCATTCCGAAACCTCCCGATTCCGTATGATGGTTCGAAGGGAACAGCAGCCCAATTATACCCGACGCCGCGTGCTAGAATGGAGTCCGAAGGGAATTGGGACACCGTCACATTCCCGAACGAACGGGAGGAAGATCCGAACATGGCTGATGCAGCTCGCCGGACGATTCATGCGCTCATTCTTGCAGGCGGAAGCGGAACGCGGCTCTGGCCGCTCTCGCGGGAGGAGCTTCCCAAGCAGTTCCTTCCCGTATCGGGGACACGGACACTGTTGCAACAGACGGCGGACCGGATGTGCGCCGTCGTTCCTCCGTCGCGGATCCATGTCGTCGCGTCGGAACGATGGCGGAGCCTTGTCACCCATCAACTGAAGGACATTATCGGAATTCAGAAGGATCCGGTCATCGGCGAACCTGCGGCGCGAAGCACCGCGCCCGCCATTGCGCTCGGCGCCGCGCACCTTCTCGAAGAAGGGGCCGCTTCCGAAGATCTTCTTCTGGTCTGTCCGAGCGATCACTACATCGCCGACAGGGAGGCGTTCTCCCGGGCCGTCGATGCCGCTTCCGGGGCAGCCTCCGACGGAGCGCTCGTCACGTTCGGCATCGCACCCGAGTGGCCGGAGACGGGATACGGCTACATCGAAACGCTCGCCGGCGACGCACGCCCCTGGCGCGAGGTGCTCCGGTTCGTCGAAAAACCCGACGCGGCGACCGCGCAAGGCTACATCGACTCGGGAAATTTCTTCTGGAATGCGGGGATTTTCTGCTTCACCATTGGATCGATACTCGCCGCAATGGACGAACACCTTCCGGAACTCGGGGCATTGACCCGGTCGGGAAGCGCTGCGCTGAAAGAGGCGTTTTCGTCGCTTTCCCCGACGCCGCTCGACTACGGCATCATGGAAAAAGCCGGCTGCATCCGGTGCGTGCCCATGTCGGCCGGATGGTCCGACGTCGGCTGCTGGGATACGATCTACGACGTCTCGCCGAAAGATGTCTCGGGGAACACGACATCCGGCGACGTCCAGCTCTTCGACTCGGCGAACTCGCTCGTCCACGGCGACAGACGCCTCGTCGTCGGAATGGGGCTCCGGGATATGATCGTCGTCGACACGCAGGACGCCCTCATGGTGGCGAACCGGGGAAGCTGCGCCAACATGCGCGGCATGATCCACGCGCTCAAGTCGCTCCACCGCCGCGAACTCGTCGAAACGCCGGAGAGCACGCGTCCGTGGGGAACCTATCGCGTCCTCTTCCAGGGCGACAGGTTCAAGATCAAGCACATCACGATCAATCCGGGAGCCAGGCTGAGCCTCCAGTATCACTTCCACAGATCGGAGCACTGGGTCGTCGTGAGCGGAACCGCGAAGGTCTCGGTCGACGGCGGGGAACAGCTCTTCCACGAGGGGGAAAGCGTCTTCGTCCCGAAGAGCGCCGTCCACAGGCTGGAGAATCCGGGGCGCATCCTGCTCGAGATCGTCGAGATCCAGAACGGGGAGTACCTCGGCGAGGATGACATCGTCCGTCTCGAAGACGATTTCAACCGGTAAGGTCCGGGGAAGTTCGCAGGATCACGCCCGGAGAGCGCGGAACCCGGAGCGCACTCCGGAACCACGGGGCTAGCGACGCACGCCGGGAGAAGCATCCGGTCGGGCATAGTCATGCAGCGTCGCCGCTTCCCGAAGGATCACCCTCCACGAGCTGTTGCCGAAAAAGAACCTCTCGGAAGGCTCCCGCGTCGCGGACGATGGAAGCACCGCGATTCTCGCCGCGCTGTCTTGGGGCGCCCGGGACACTCCGGCGAGAAAGACGAGGACGTCGGTCCCGTGTTCCGGCAACGACACTGGTTCCCGGAAACGCGTGATGCTTCTGAGAAACGCGGCCGTTTCCGCATCCTCCGGGTAGAGCGCCGCGATCTTCGATTCCCCCTGAAGCGCCTGCTCCCATGCGTCCAGCAGGGGCCATGTCCGCGGCAGTTCATACCATCCGACGCCCGAGAGCACGGCGAGAAGCGCCAGGACGGGCGCGCTCCGGCGCCATCCGCGCGGGGCGGCCGCCACCGCGGCGAGGCACAGCATCGTTCCCGTCGCGAGGACGAGAACAGGCGTCTTTTCGTCGGATTCTCTCCCGAGGACGTACATCGCCGCCAGAATCGCGAGATGGGCGATCCAGAAGGACTCGAACCGGGCCATCCGCTCTCCGTCGCAGACGGTGCACATTCCGTCCCGTGCGGCCATCCGGCTGCACGACGCGGGGTTTTCCGGGCGCGACTGCCGGCCGCTCACGAGAAAC
>CALMZW010000408.1 GCA_937870605.1 uncultured Synergistaceae bacterium | reverse complement strand
CTCGTCGTCACAAAGGGAGGGCTCATCGGCCGCGAAGACGCATTGGAGCGGGCAGCGGATTGGATTTCGAGAGAGAACAGGAGGAAATCATGACAAAACCATTGATTGCAGTCACTATGGGAGATCCGGCGGGAATCGGCCCCGAGATCGTCCTGAAGAGCCTGATGTCGCGGCAGGTCTGGGAACGGGGTGTTCCGCTCATCGTCGGCGATCTGGCAGTCCTGAAAGCCGTACGGGATCGACTCGGCCTGAAAGTCAAATTGAACCGGATCAAGGACGCGGAATCCGCATTCGGAGACACAAAAGAATTTCCGGTCTTCGATGTCGCGTGCATCGAGGACCCTTCCGTTCTCACGATCGGCTCCGTCTCGGCGCTCGGAGGCAAGGCATCCGCAGCCTATATCCGGGCTTCCGTGGATCTATGCACCCGGGGCGACGTCGCAGGAATGGCGACAAGCCCGATAAACAAAGAGGCGTTGCGTGCGGCGAACCTCCCGTACATCGGGCACACGGAGATGCTTTCGGAAATGTCCGGGGCCGAAAAAAGCTACACGGTATTCCTTGTCGATAAACTCCGGATCCTGTTTCACACCCGCCATGTTTCATTGAGGACGGCGATCGGGACGCTTTACACAAACGGAGTCGTCACATCCCTCGAAAGCGCCGACCGATGTCTTCGATCGATCGGGATGATCCCGAAATCCATCGCCCTCGCGGCGCTGAATCCCCACGCGTCCGACGGAGGTCTTTTCGGGGACGAGGAAGCCCGTATTCTGACCCCGGCTGTCGCTCTGGCGAGGCAGAAGGGGCTCGCCGTCGTCGGTCCCGTCCCTGCCGACAGCGTGTTCGCCCTTGCGTTGCAGGGACGATTCGATATCGTCGTCTCGCTGTTTCACGACCAGGGGCACATCGCAGCCAAAACATACGACTTTTATAAGACCGTGAGCGTCACCTTCGGGCTTCCGTTTCTCCGAACGTCGGTCGATCACGGGACGGCGTACGACATCGCGTGGAAGGGGCAGGCCAACCCTGTCAGCATGGAAACAGCCATACTGGCGTGTTACGATCTTGCTCCCAGGTATCGCTGGAGCTGAACGAAATCTCTCTGAGGCTGAAAACCTGCGAGTGGCCCTGAAAAGAGGCCACTTTTTTTGTAATTGATGCAAATTGATTTTATAATTTTGTAATGTATGTACGTATACCCATCAGCAAAGCACACATATTGCATCCTTTCGCAATTCCCTTCATTGCTTGACAAGTCCCTCTCCGGGTCATAGGATATATTGCGGATGGCAATAAGCGATTTTACATTGTGAAATCTTTTATGAGGAGGCTGCCGCGTGAAAAGCGAGGCAAGGGATGATCACTTTGTGCAGTCGGTTATTCGGACGCTGAACATCCTGGAACTGCTGAACGATCGCGGAGAACTGGGCCTCGGGGAGATTTCGTCGACGCTCTCCCTCGACAAGAGCACCGTCTATCGTCTTCTGGCGACACTCAGACATCGCGGGTATGTCCGCCAGGCGAGTCAATATGGTTCCTACGCCAACACCCTCAAACTTTTCGAGATGGGCAACATCGAAGCGGATCGCCTCGGTTTCAAGCGCATGGCGCAACCGTATCTTCAGAGTCTTGCGTTGCAGACTCGTGAAACCGTCAACCTCGCCATACTTTCCGGAGTGTATGTGATGTATATCGACAAGTTCGAAAGCCCTGAAGCGATTCGGGTCGGATACGGCGTGGGCAAGCGCATTCCCGCATACGCTACCGGACTGGGCAAGGCTATTCTTGCCTATCTTCCGGAGGAGCGCGTCCGCGAGCTTTTCGGGACGACTCCGTTCATTCGTTTCACCCCGAATACCATTTGTTCCCTCGACGATCTTCAACAGCAACTGCGGAACATCAAAACGAAAGGGTACGCAACGGACAGTGAGGAATATGCGAAAGATTACGCATGCGTCGCCGCACCGGTTCGAAGCCCCGGCGGAGAAGCCCTCGCCGCTCTGAGCGTTGCGTTTCCACGCTATCGTTACAGGAAGGGAGGAAGCGAGGAAAGACGTTTTCTGCATCTGGTCGTATCAGCTGCGGACTCTCTTTCGGCCGATCTTGGAATCATGAAGACATACTCGGCGCAGAACGAAGTCGCGCACACGCAAACACGATCCAAAGAAGCAGTACATTCCACAGAGGAGGCAAATCCATGAATTCCCTGTTTTTATTGGTATGGACGTTCCTCAGGAAAATTCAAAGAGCAGTCATGATTTTTACGTCTGTCATGGTCGTTGTTCTTATCCTGATTCAGGTTGCGTTGCGGTATTTGTTCAAACTTCCGCTTATGGGTATTGAAGAACTCACCTGTATGGCCGGATTCTGGCTGTATTTCACCGGAGCGGCGCAGGGAGCCATGGAGCGGAGCCATATCAGGGCGGACCTGCTTCAGGTCTTCATCAAGGACACGAAGAAACTGTTCCTTGCCCGATCCATCGGCGCTTTCATTGTTGTCATTCTCGCAGGCATCATGTGCAGCTGGACCCTGAAATATTTCCAGTGGTCCCTCAAGAGCTGGGAACGGTCCCCCGCACTCATGATTCCGATGGTCTACGCGCAGGCCAGTCTTCTGGTCAGCTCGTTCCTGATGTGCTTTTACTTTATCATCGAATTCGTCGACTATTTCCGGCAGGGACTCGGGAAGCCCCCCCTGGAGCTTCCGTTCGAAGACGCCGATATTTTCTCCGATACGGATTCTTCGCCCGACAAGGCGATTCCCTCCAAAGGCAAGGGGGCGTAAAGGATGCATATCATCATTGACCTTATCATTCTCGTATCGACGATCATCTTCGGAATCCCCGTTCCTTTCTGCTTCATGGCGGCCGCGCTCTACATGGGACTCATTTTCTTCCCCGACTTTTCGTTCCTGATGACGGTTGGGTTCAGGGGGCTCAATTCGTTGACGCTTCTCTCCATTCCGTTCTTCATCATGGCCGGGGCGCTTATGGGCAGCGCCGGCATCGCCGCACGCCTGACCGATTTCGCGAACTCCATGCTCGGCCGGATACGGGGCGGACTGGGAGCCGCCACAATAGTCGCCTGCGCCATATTCGGCGCCATATCGGGAACGTGTTCCTCCGCTGTCGCGTGCATCGGCAGCATCATGATCCCGAGACTCGAGGCCGTCGGGTATCCCCGGTGGTACAGCACCGCAATGGTCAGCTGCGCCGCAGTCCTCGGGCAGCTCATTCCGCCCAGCGTCCCGATGATCCTCTACGGATGGGTCACGCAACAGTCGGTCGCCGCGTGCTTCCTTTCGACGGTTATCCCCGGACTTCTCACGATGACTCTTTTCTGCATCATCAATTTCTACATGTGCCGCGGGTTTCCTACAATCAAGGTTGACCCGCCGCTTCCTCCCAGAGAGCGGAATCATCTGATTCTCGCGTCGCTCAAAAAGGGATTCTGGAGTCTGCTCATGCCGGTCATCATTCTC
>CALMZW010000407.1 GCA_937870605.1 uncultured Synergistaceae bacterium | reverse complement strand
CCCCGACGCCCGCGCGGCCTCTCTTGACGATGCCGTTCGCCGCGGCGCGCATCGCCCGCGACAGAAGCGCGGGCGACATTTCTCCGGCCCCTGCGAGTTCCTGGGCGGCGTATATGAAGGCAGTGCCGTACAACGGCCCCGAAGCCCCTCCCACGGTGCTCACAAGGGTCATTCCGGCCGTTTTGAGGAGTGACGCGATATCGGTATTTTCGGGCAGCGCGGCGAGCTTCTCCCGAACGGCCGCAAATCCGCGGGCCATGTTGACGCCGTGGTCTCCGTCTCCGATGGCCCGGTCGAGTTCGGTCAGAAGATCGCGGCTTTCGATAATCCTCGTCCCGACAACATCCAAAAGGCGCCTGATTTCGGCGGCTCCAACGAGCTTCATGACGGGAAGCGACTCCTCATTGCCGGAAAGCCGGTGCGTCCGACGGGTCGGCGAGCAGCGACTCGAGTTCCGGGTCCAGGCGCAAGAGAGAGACGGAAGCTCCCGCCATTTCGAGCGACGTCATGAAGTTTCCGACGTACGTCTTCGCGACCGCGAGTCCGCGCTCGCGGCACAACGCGGCGACGGAGCGGTTGAGGATGTACAGCTCCATGAGCGGCGTGCCGCCGAGTCCGTTGACGAGGACGGCGACGCGGTCGCCCCTACGGAACGGGAGGTCGTCGAAGATGACGGCGAGCAGGTTCTTCGCCAGCGAGTCCGCATTTTCGACCGGCGCGCGCCGGACTCCGGGTTCCCCGTGAATCCCGAGGCCGAACTCCATTTCCCCGTCGCCGAGATCGAAGCCGGGGCGTCCGTTCGCCGGAACGGTGCAGGGAGAGAGCGCAAAACCCATCGAGCGCACGTTGTCCACGACTTTCTGCGCGACGGCCGCGACCGCATCGAGATCCGCCCCTCGCTCGGCCAGCGCGCCGGCGATCTTGTGGACGAAAACCGTTCCCGCGATCCCACGGCGTCCGGTCGTGTAGGTGCTGTTCTCGACGGCGACGTCGTCGTTGACGATGACGCTTCGTGTCTTGACGCCGTCCGTTTCGGCGAGTTCCGCAGCCATTTCGAAGTTCATGACGTCCCCGGAGTAGTTCTTGACGATCAGGAGCGTCCCGGCGTCGGAACGGACCGCGTCGATCGCTGCCTTGATCCGGTCCGGCGTCGGCGATGTGAAGACCTCTCCGGCGACGGCCGCGTCCAGCATTCCCGTTCCGACATATCCCGCATGCGCGGGTTCGTGCCCGCTTCCGCCGCCGCTCACGAGCGTCACCTTGTCCGACCGGATCTCCTTGCGGACGATGACGCTCTGCCCCTCAAGACGCCGGAGCGTTTCCGGATGCGCGGCGGCAACGCCGTCAAGCATCTCGGTCACGATGTCGGGAATCGCGTTGATGATCTTCTTCATGTCTTCCCCTCCTGCAAAAAAACAAACGGCAGGGAAGGGTTCCCTGCCGGAATGATGCGGCGTTGTCGCCGGATCAGCTCTTTTTCCGGGTGATGATGATGCGGCAGACCGGTTTGCCCTGTGCGATGGTCTCTTCAAGCACGAACTCGAAATCCGGGAACATGCTGACGATCCCCCGGTCGCCGTCCATCGCGATATCGCAGAGTTTCTCGATGTCCTTTTCGTCGTTCGTCTGCTTCTTCCATGCGGCCACGAGCGGGCAGTAATGGAACTCGACGACGAACCGGTCCTTCGTGACCTCCTTCATGTCCATCTCGAAGATCTTCTTGTAAAGTTCGTTCGCGAAGCTCTTCGCGAAGACGGTCAGATCGTCGGTCTTCTCGAACTTCGCGTCGCCGTGGAACCTGCCGCAGCGCAACACGGCCGCGCGTGCGAAGTCGTCCCACCCGAGCCCGCGCTTGCGAGCCTCGTCCATGAGCAGATACATCCATGTCGCCCGATGCTCGATGGCCGACCGCATATCATCGACATGCGGTTCGCGGATCGTCGCATTGTTTTCAATCGTCATTCCCATATACCTCCTTGAAATTCGCCCGCGCCCATTGCGCAGGCGGGGCTTCCTAGATTCCCAGATAGGCGCTCGCCACGCTGGGATTGTTCGCAAGTTCCTTCGCGCTTCCGGAGAGGATGATGTTTCCCGTCTCCATGACGTACCCCCGGTCCGCGATGGCCAGCGCCATATTGGCGTTCTGTTCGATCAGCAGGATTGTCTTCCCGAAATCCCGGATCTTCTGAATCAGCGCGAAGATCGTCTCGACGATGATCGGAGCCAGTCCGAGCGATGGTTCGTCGAACAGGAGCATCTCGGGATCCACCATCAGGCCGCGCCCGATGGCCAGCATTTGCTGTTCTCCGCCCGAGAGCGTCCCTCCGTTCTGATTCCGGCGCTCCGCGAGGATCGGGAACAGTTCGTAGACCCGATCGAGATTCGCCGCCGTCGTCGCCCTCGACGAACGGACGTTGCCGGAGACGCCGACCATCAGGTTTTCCTGAACCGTCAGGAACGGGAAGATGTGCCGTCCCTCGGGCACGTGTCCTATGCCGGCGCGCACGATGGCCGACGGTTTGAGCGACGAGATGTCCTGCCCCTTGAAGTGGACACTCCCTCCAGATTTCCGGGCGATGTTGGAAATCGCCATGAGGGTGCTCGATTTTCCTGCGCCGTTCGATCCGATGATCGTGACGATCTCTTTCTCCCGGACCTCGAAGGAGACTCCCCGGAGCGCGGTGATGTTGCCGTAGTCGACCCGAAGGTCCGTTACCTGAAGCATGGACATCCCTCCTAAGCGCCCCGGGCGTGTCCGAGGTACGCGCTGATGACATCCGGGTCGTTCCGGACCTCCGCCGGCGTTCCCTCGCAGATCTTGAGCCCCTGGTTGAGAACCGTGATGACGTCGCAGAGGTTCATGATGAGCTTCATGTCGTGTTCGATCACGACGATCGTCCGCCCGAGCGAGCTGATCTTCCGGATCAGCTCCATGACCTCGCTCTTCTCCGACGGATTCATTCCGGCCGCGGGCTCGTCGAGCAGGAGCACCTTCGGGTCCGTGGCGAGCGCCCGGGCGATTTCGAGACGCCGCTGCGTTCCGTAGGACAGATTTGCGGCCAGATTATACGCCTGTTTCCGAAGCCCCACGAAGTCGAGCAGTTCGAGCCCCTGTTCCGCGACGAACGTCTCGTCCGCGCGGAACGCGGCGTTTCGGACGACGGCGCCGAGAAGCCCCGTCTTCGTCCGCGTGTGGAATCCGACCTTTACGTTGTCCAGAACGGTCATGAAACGGAAGAGCTTGATATTCTGGAAGGTCCGCGACATTCCGATCCCGGCGACGCGTTCCGGCGGAATGCCCGTTATGTCCCGGCCGCCGAAAAGCACGGCGCCGCGCGTCACTTCGATCAGTCCGGTAAGCAGATTGAAAAACGTCGTCTTGCCCGCTCCGTTGGGACCGATGATTCCGTGAATCGTCCCCTCGCGGACCGACATGTCCACCGAATCGACGGCCTTGAGTCCGCCGAAGTGTTTCGAGAGCGCGCGCGTCTCCAGGATGACGTCGCTCATGACGCGGCCCCCTTTCCGGCGGGTTCTTCGGAATCCGGCGCAATGGCCGCGAAGACGCCGCCGCCAGCGATGCCCTGCGGCCGGACATGCATCGTGACGAGAATCGCAAGACCGAAAATCACGAGCCGGTACTCCGCGAGGAAACGGAACATCTCCGGCAGCACGACGAGGAAGAACGCTCCCACGAGGGGACCGATCAGGCTTCCCGGGCCCCCTACGAGGACCATGCAGAGGATCGCGAAGCCCTCGTCGAGCGTGAAGCTGTCCGCGCTCACGTAGCTCGAGAGATACGCGTAGAAGCACCCGGCTGCGCCGGCCCAGAAGGTTCCGAACGCGAGGTTGTAGATCTTGTAGCGCGTCGTCGGGATCCCCATGGACTTCGCCGCGAGTTCGTCCTCGCGGATGGCGATCCATGCCCTGCCGATCCGGGAATTGAGCACCCGATGGCAGACGAACAGGGTGACGGCCGCAATGGTCAGAATCAGGAAATAGAAACCGAAATTCGAGGAGATCTCGTACCCGAAAAATGTCGGGAACGGAATTCCGGGAATCCCCATCGGACCGCGCGTGAACTCGATCCAGTTGAGAATCGTCAGGCGCACGATTTCGGAAAAACCGAGCGTGCATATCGCGAGGAAGATTCCCCGCAGGCGCGCGGTCGGAATTCCGAGCAGGACGCTCGACAGGGCGGCGATCAGGCCGCTTGCGGGAAGCGCGAGCCAGAAACCCACGCCATACCGGGTCGCGAGAATCGCGGCCGTATAGGCTCCGATGCAGTAGAACCCCGCCTGCCCGATATTGAACTGCCCCGAGTAGCCGTTGATCATGTTCAGACTCGTGGCGAGCACGGAATACAGCAGGATGTTGATCGCGATCCGGAGCAGATAGTCGTTGCCGCGGATCAGGAACGGGACGGCCAGCAGGACGCCGGCGGCGCAGAGCATCGAGAGCGTTCCGTGCCGCTGAACCATTCGGACAAGCGCCTTCATACCTTTTCCGCCCCCTTCCGTCCGAGAAGTCCCGAGGGACGCACGAGAAGGACCGCGATCAGGATCAGGAACGCGATGACGTCCCTCCAGCCGGAGGAGAAGAAGAGAACGCCGACGTTCTCGAAGATTCCGAGCAGGATGCCGCCGATGGCGGCGCCCGGGATGCTCGTCAGACCGCCGAGAACCGCGGACGCGAAGGATTTGAGGCCGGCGCTTCCTCCCATGACGGCATGCACCGAATTGTAGTACACGCCGAGCAGCACTCCGGAGACGCCGCACAGGGCGCATCCGATGGCGTTTCCGATGACGAGAATCCGCCGGACGTCCACGCCGAGAAGCGCGGCGGCCGTTTTGTCCATCGAGACGGCCTTGAGTTCGAGTCCGGTCCGTGTTTTCTTGAGAAAGAGCCAGAGTCCGGCGGAGAGGATGAAGAGGACGACCAGCATAAAGACCTGGATGTGAAGGATCCGGACCCCTCCCAGGGTCCAGAATCCGGTGTAGACATCGGGGACGAGCTGCTGTTCCGTCCCCAGAACGATCTGCGCGCCGCTCTTGAGAACCGTGGAGACGCCGATCGTCGTGATCAGCCACGTCTCATCCGGCCCTTTCGGCCATCTGCGGTAGCAGATCAGTTCTATGACGAGCCCCAGAATCCATGCCGCGGCGAATCCCGCAACAAGAGCGACGAATATTCCCGTTTTGAGGAACGTGAGCGCGTAGAATCCGGCGAAGGCCCCGATCATGATGACTTCGCCGTGCGTGAAGGTGACGAGCCCAAGGATTCCCATGATCATTGCAAATCCGATGGCCATCAGCGCGTAGATCGACCCCTGGGCGATGCCGTCGACGAGCGTCTGCAGATAGTAATTCATGGAACCACTCCATCTCATCTCAGAGTGGCGGAGGGCCGGCGTTCAGGCCCTCCGCTCCGCTTCATCGTTCGTTCTAGCGGGTGTAATCCTTCTTGACGACCCACTGCCCCTTTTCGACGACCATGACCTTGTACTTCCGCGCGATATCCCCGACTTCCGTGAACGTCAGCTTTCCGGTGATTCCGTTGAAATCCTTCGTCTCGGCGAGGGCGTTGCGGATAGCCGTCCGGTCGGTGGAATTCGCCCGTTTGATCGCATCCGCAAGCATCATCATGGAATCGTACGCGCAGGCGGCGTGAAGATTCGGTTTCCGTTTCGCGACCTTCTCGAACTCGGCGATATATCCCTGGACGACCGGGTCCGGATCTTCCAGCGCGAAGAACGTGTTGGTGACGATCCCCTCGACGGCCTCGCCGCCGAGTTCGATCAGCTTCGCGGAGAAGACGGAGCTCGGCGCAAGCAGTTTGACGTCCCAGCCCATCTTCCGGATCTGGCGGGCGATGAGGGAGGCTTCGTTGTACATGGCCGCCACGAAGAGCCCTTCCGGATTCTGCTGCCGGAGCTTGTTCAGGATCGCGGCGTAGTCCTTTTCGGACTCCATGAAGGGCTGTTCGCCGGTGATCTTCAGATTGAACTTTTCCGCCGCCTTGACGAACCGGTCCTTCGTCACGTGGCCCCAGTCGTTATTGATGTAGATGACGGCGGCGTTCTTGAGCCCCATGTACTCCTGGGCGATGTACTGGACGTTGAAGGGTCCCTCGGCGTCCTGCGTGCCGACGATGCCGAACATATACTCGCCGGATTTCGCTAAGTCCGGATGCGACGAGGTCGGGGAGACATTAACCATCTTGCC
>CALMZW010000406.1 GCA_937870605.1 uncultured Synergistaceae bacterium | reverse complement strand
ATCCGCTATGAGGATGCCTTCGTCCCCGTCAGTTTCGCTGTAACTGCTCCAGTTGTTCTCTCAGTTCCGGACGACAGGAAGACCCTGTTTTCCTGTAGATGCTCTTCATGTGTGACCGGACCGTATTGGCCGCGATGCACAGGACTCCGGCGATCTCGTCGTTCGACTGCCCCTGCGCGACGAGAAGCGCGACACACACCTCCTGTCGCGAAAGCCCCAACCGCAACAGCCTGAAACCCAGAAGCTCCTCGCCGGTCGCGACGTCGTTCGCCGGCTTCTCCGGGAGTGCGGCTTCATTTCCGGTCGGGATGTCCTTCGCGGCGTCCCCGGATCGCCCGTTTCGGAAGAACAGGCTGGAGAAGAAGAGAACTCCCATGCCGAGAAGGCCCGATGTCAGCACGATGGAAAGCCCATCCGCCGCCGCGAGGGATCCTATCGCGGTTGCGAGCAGCGTGCCGGTGAGCAGCGACCCCGTGACCGTCATCTGTCCTGTCGCGACGAGCGGCAGCGCCCCGGCGCGTCCGGCCCGGGCGCCGAACCGGAGAATTTCCACGAAGATGTAGGAACCGAAGATCCCGGCGCCGGACTGGAGGCACGCCATTGGGAAAAAGGGATTCTTCGAACCGAAGGCCGCGAGGGAGAGGAATCCGATCGCGAGAAGCGCTTCGGCGCAGAAATAGATCTTTACCGGGGCGGGATCCGGGGCGCGGCGGAGGTAGATCGCGACCGCGAGGGCCCCGATCGTGGAGAACGGGTCGCTGAAGACGTCGGCGAGTCCCATCCGGCCGCCCATCCGTGCGACGAAGAGCGACACGAACATCGCGGAGACGATGAAGAACGACGCGGCGCGGAGGGCGAATGTCGCCGGGAGCCGGATGTCGTTTCGCGATGGGTCGGCTTCGGCGGGCCCCGCATCGTCCTCGGCAGGGATGGACCAGAGGCGGGCGGCCAGGAACGGAAGAAGCGGCGCGGCGAAGGGAAGCAGGGCCGGAACGAGGATGGTGAGCGCGGGGATCGCCAGTGTCCGGACGGCGCACGCCGAGCCGAAGATCGTCGACCGATGCGATTCCGGAGACCTGGAAAGCGTCCATTCCCACGATGTTATCTGGATCGCCGACCCGATAGCCGGAAGCGAGAGGACGAGGATGGCCCCCGCGCGGGAGAGTCCGTCGGAGGCGATCGTCGCCGGAAGCCACGCAAGCGCCATGGGAACGGCGGCGCACCACAGGATGTTCCGGTTCCACGAACGCGCGAGCCGCGCTCCGAATCGCGAGATGACGAACAACGCCGCGCACAGGGCGAGCGAAAAGACAACATACCCTATGCGACGCTCCCGAAACAGCGCCGCGGAAGCGACCCCGAAGAGGGGACCTTTCAGAACGGTGAGCCACTGCCAGAGAAGGAGCGTTCCCAATCCGGCGGAATTCCGAGCGAAGGCCGAAGAAAAGAGGGTCGCCGCGTCTGCCCGGAGCGACGAACCCGGAACGGTAGTCACCACTATCTCACTCCCCAGCGAAAGCATACCACACGCCGAAAGAGTCGTACGGGCATGGAATCGCAGGCCTTCCGCGAGGGGAGGGGATGTTTTTCACCCTTATTCCACGTCTGTTCCTCTGATATGCTGCGCTGAATTTCCCGCCGGACCGATCTTTTCTCCGAAGGCTCCGGGCGCGATTTTTCGGTAGGGCAATCCGAGAGGAGCGTGTTCCCCTGTGTTTTCCTGTTCATCGCCCGTGTTTTTCCGGGACTGCGAACTGCGTCTTTCAAAGGCATCCGACACGGAGGGAACGTCGCCGCACCCGGTTTCCGCCGACGAGGCCTGGGGAATTTTTCGCCCCTTCCTCGAGAAGACGGGCGTGACGCGGATTTCGGATATCACGCAGCTGGATCGCGTCGGCATCCCAGTCTTCAACGTGCTCCGGCCGAGCATCGACGGATACACGGCCGCCCACGGCAAGGGATTCACGCCGACGGCGGCGAGACTGTCGGCGGCGGGCGAATCGCTCGAGCGCTGGTTCGGCGTCAACGCGGACATTCCCTCTTTCCGGGGAACGTGGAACGATCTGTCGCGGACGCACCCCATGATTCCCCCGGAGCGGCTGTCCCTGACGCCCCATTCCTTTTTCCACGGGGATCTCGACATCCCGTGGGTCCTGGGGTGGGATCTGGTTGCAGGGGAGGAAGTCCCGGTTCCCCTCGAACTCGTCCGCCTCTCTCCTGGAGGAGGGAAGCGAAAACTGATGGATCTCTCCGAAGGGCTGCTCTTCCAGGCGGGCTCGAACGGCCTGTCGTGCGGCGTCCATCTTCTCGAGGCGATCGCCCAGGCGCTTCTCGAGGTCGTCGAACGGGATTCCGTCACGTGCTGCACGATGGCGGCCCGTGCGGCCGGATGCTCCGCCCCCGTCCGCCGGATCGCGCGCATCGAGACGATTCCCTTTCCGAGGGTCCGCGAACTCGCGGACCGCGTCCGGTCCGCCGGGATCGGGATGCTTCTGGCCGACAACGGCACGGATGTCGGCATCCCGACGTGGAACTGCTATCTCATCGATCTCGAAGAGCAACACTCCATCGCCACGGCCCACGGCATGGGAAGCGCGATGGACCACGAGACCGCGATGATTCGGGCGATCACCGAATCGGTGCAGTCGCGCTGCGTGTTTCTTTCCGGAGTCCGGGACATCGTCCCGTCGAAAGAGTACCGGAGGGTTCTCCGCTCCGACGGGGCATGGGCGATGCAGCAGACGGAGAAGGGCGTTTCGGAGCGCCTCGATCTTTCCGGCCTCGGGAGCATGATCTTCGATGCGTTCGAGGACGACGTCACCTTCATCCTGCGTCGCCTCGCGTCGGTCGGGCTGGACCGCGTGATCGTCTTCCGTCTTTCGCGCGCCGACGATCCCGTCCAGGCCGTGCGGGTCGTAATCCCGGGAGCCGAAGGGTACATCTTCCCCTACTACAGTCCCGGGGCGAGGGCGAAGGCCGCCATGCAGCACGGATACGGCGAGGGAAGTCCTCTTTTCCGGAAGGAGGGAGCCGCATGGTAGCGATTGTCTTCGGAGGCCCCTCCCTTCAGGGGATCGGCCTCCCGATTCCGGATATCGTCGTTCTTCCTCCGGCCGCACAGGGGGACGTCCTCGCGGCGCTCCGGAAATACCACCCCGCAGCGATCGGCCTTCTGGACTGCGATCTTCCCTACAGATCGCTGCCCACGTGGCACAAGGAGATTCTGTACGCGCTGGACTCGGGCGTACGGGTCGTCGGCGCCGCGGCCGTCGGGGCGCATCGCGCGGCCGAGCTTGCATCGTACGGTATGGAGGGGGCAGGGAGCATCTTCCGGCGCGTCGCGTCGGGCGAACTCGAGCGCGACGACGAGGTTCTCGGAGACTGGGAGATGACCGGAGGCGACGTGAAACGCCTTTCCGTGCCCCTCGTGGCGATGCGCGACGTTCTGGACGCGGCTGCGACGGAGCGGATCCTTCCGGAGACGGCGGCGTGCGCGCTGACGTGCGCGGCGGAAGGGCTCTTCTGGCGTCGCCGGACGTGGGAGGCGCTTCTGGAGTCGAACGTCGCGAAGGCGCTCCCCGGGAGCGATATCGAACGGTTCCGCGAATGGCTGCCCGGGGCTCCGGATCCGGTGCGGGCGGACGCCGAGGCGTTGCTGCGCCGCGTGAGAAAGCTTGCCGAAGCGGGGGAGGCGCGACGGCCCGGAGCGAAGCGGGAATACTCCGCGATCTTCCGCTCCCTGGAAGAACGCGATCGTCCGGTCGATTCCGGGAAGGGGCCGCTCCGTCAGTGGTGCATCGGCGACATGGTCACCTTCGCGCATCCCGAGGCGGAAGACCTGAACGGGCGGGCATTGAACCGGAAGCTCGTCCTCCTGCTTGCCGCGCAGTGGAATCTCGAACCGGAGGAGCATGAGATCGCATCCGAAGAAAAACGTTTGCGACGACGCTTTCGGCTCAAAACCGACGAGGAGTTTGTGGGATGGAAGGCCGAAAACGACCTCGACGACGGCGATATCCGGCGTCTTCTCGAAGAGGAGGCCCTGATCCACCGCCTGCATCGCTGGTTCATGCAGGGACGGGTTTGCGGCAAGAACACCGACGCCCTTCTCGACGAGCTTCGCCTCCGGGGGGGATATCCGGAATGGAAGCAGCGGGCCGCGAACAGGGAGGCGATCATCCGCGACAACGAAGATATCTGGCGGGAGGAATGGCGGCGGGCGTCGATCGTCCCCTTCATGCAGCTCGCGCGCGAGCATCTCCGGTCCGAGGGCTTCCCGTGGTGCGGAGCGATGCTCCCCGACGTCATCCCGGAAACCGGCATGGAGCCGATCGACCTGATCGAGGAGTTTCTCGCGGCGAAGACGGCGAAATCCCTGTGGAGCGGCATCCTCGGCGCGTCCTCTCCGGCCGGGGCAGACAAGGGAGGTGAGACGGGGGGGACGTGCGGGAACGATCGGTCCTGACATGCTTCACGCGGAAAAAAAGCAGCGCACCCCTTCCGGGGGAGGGGTATTTCAAGGAGGTGTCCCGAATGTCCATGGAATCGGCGATTGCGTTCTACGAGCGGCTGGAGAAGGACGAGGAACTGAAGAACCACATCAAGGAACTTGGAACGCCGGAAAAGATCGAACCCTACGTCAGGAACGTCCTGGGCTTCAATTACACGAAGGAAGAGATGCAGAAGGTCGTGTACGAACGAAACCCCGAAATGTCCGACGAGGAACTCGAGTCCATAACGGGCGGATCCTTCGGAGCGCTTGTCTTCATATTTCTCATGTGGGCCGCGGGCGCCGGCGCATAGACGTGCGGATTCCCGGCGGGGAAGAGGCGGTCGTTTCGCGCGACCGCCTCGGACTCGAGCCTCTTGTCTATGCGCCGTTCGACGGCGGCGTTGCGGTCGGAAAGACATACGACGATCTCTTCTCCACGGGGCTGATTCCGAAGCGGTGGCGGCGGGACGCGATGACGGATTTTCTCGCGGCGGGCGTCGTCGTCTTTCCGGAAGGGGAGACGTTCTTCGAAGGTGTCTTCGAAGTTCCTCCGGGGTGCGACCTGAGACTGTCGTCGGGAAAAGCCGTCGTCGCGGCCCGGGATCTTCTGCCGGACGCGACGGAAGAATTCGGCGCGGAGGCGCTCCCACGGCTTCGGGAACGCCTCGCGGACGCCGTGGATGGGATCGGGCAGGACGCCGCGCTCTGCCTGAGCGGCGGACTCGATTCCTCCTCGGTCGCGGCGGCCTGGGCCCGGAGGGGGAAACCGCGCTGCTTCATCTACGGCGCTCCGGGATCGGAGGATCGGGAAGCGGCGCGGGAAACGGCGGAAGCGCTCGGGCTTCGGCCGGATCTTCCGGAATTCGGGGAGACGGCCGGGCTCGACGAGTTGCGGCGGATGCTTCGCGTTCTCGAGATCCCGACGCACATTCCGGGCGCGCCCCTTCCGCAGTTCCGGCTGATGGAGAGCATGGCGCGTTCCGGGGTGCGGACCGTCGTCAGCGGGCAGGGAGGGGACGAACTCTTCTGCGGATACCCGTGGCACTTTCCTCCCGCGATGGAGAAGCTCCGGGCGCGGGATCCGGCCGCAGCGGCGCGTCTCGAATCGCTTCACGAGGCGAAGCCGCCGTTTCCCGTGCTGGACCTCCGGATCGTCCGGCGCTGCTTCACGCGCACCTCAAGCTGGGTCGCCTTCAGCGACGGCGGCGCGTGCGACGCGCTTGGGCTCACGCGCGAAGAGGCGGCGGCGCGGGATGGAGTCCGTTTCTTCGCCGCCGACCTCGGCGACTGGGACCGCCTCAGGCGTCAGGGGCTGACGGTGCGGAGCCTGCGGTACCTGCTGCACTACGACTGCCGGCTCGCGAACCATTTCGGGCTGAAGGGGCGCGCGCCGCTGCTCGACGACGGCGTCGTCGACCTCGTGTCGCGGTTCCGTCTCGACTTTCTCTACGGAGAGGGACTGCTCAAATACCCGCTGCGGCGGCTCTTTCCGGAAGTTCCGGAACGCGTGCGGTTTCAGACCCGGAAGACGGGGTTCTGGCACAGCGGTCCGTCGCTGCCCGACCTGCGCCCGGAAGTCCGGCGCCTGATCGCGGCGACGCGGCTCGGGGACGTCGTCGTCCGTCCGGAAGCCGTGGAACGGATGAACGCCGGAGCGCTCTGGCGCTTTTTCGCGGCCGGGACGCTCATGGAAGCGGATTCGCAATCAGGAGGGCCCCGGTGACGTTCCGCCGGGGGAGGAAAACAGGAGGGATTTCGAATGTCGATAGAAGCGGCGGTTGCGTTCTACGAACTTCTCGAGACGGATGCGAAGGTGGCGGACAGAGTCCGGGAGCTTGCGACGCCGGACAAAATCGAGCCGTACGTCAAGAAGGAACTCGGGTATGAGTTCACGAAACAGGAGATGCAGAAGGTCGTCTTCGAGCGGAATCCCGAGATGACCGACGAGGAACTCGAGGCCGTGACCGGGGGAACGATCATGATGGTCCTGGTTTTCATCGTCGGGTACATCGCGATTGCTGCGGCGTAGGGGCTCACCTCGCGGAGGTTGAATCAGGCCGGTTTCATTCCGGACCGGAGCGGACGTAGCGCCCCATGACGCGGTCGGCCTCGGCGAGGACGAGCCAAAGCTCTTCGATGGCGGAGAGGTGTTCCGTGAGCGTCTTCTGACGGGCCTCCTGGGCGTTGATGAGGTCGAGCTGCGAGGCAAGGCCTTCGCGGTACATCATGTCCGCGATTTCGAGTTCCTCGGAGGCCCTCGCGGACTGGC
>CALMZW010000405.1 GCA_937870605.1 uncultured Synergistaceae bacterium | reverse complement strand
CCCTACGAATCGGGCATGTTGCGCGTCCAGGGGGACACGATGACCGTCCAGACCATGACGGGGGCGGTCTACACCCAATACTTCCGGATCGACGCGACGGGGAGCGTCTTCACGATCACGAACGCGCAGACGGGAATGACATTCGTCTACCAGCGCATGCAGTAACGCACGCGGCGAACCTCGTCCGTCCGCCGCAGGGCCCGATCGTCCGGGCGCTGCGGCGGACGGATTCTCTTCCGGCGACGCGACGAACTATTACATTAAAAACCGAACTGAGATCAATGTAATGAACACATTCTTTTTACTTCTGCAAATACGCATATCGCGTATTCCGAACACCCGCAGGAATCCGTATAATAGCCGTATCCATCGATTCCAGGAGGTTTTTCCCACCGGATGAAACTCAAGACATGCACCCTCTGCCGCAAACTCTTTTCGAGCGACGGCCCGGACATCTGTCCGATCTGCATGGAGCATATCGACGCCGCCTTCCAGGTCGTCCGCAACTACATCGAAACCAGACCGGACGCGCCCCTCGACGCGTATTCCCTGTCCGTGGCGCTGAACATAGACCTCCGGTACGTCCAGGCGCTCGTTCGCCTGGGATACCTCGAACCCATCGAGGACCCGGAACCCGCCGAAGAGCCGGAATCCGCGACGGGAGACGAAACCATGAGAAAGATCGACCTCGCGCGGCAGCTCCAGGCGTCCCTGACGAGATCGGTCGAGACGCAGGAAGAACGAAACCCCAAAGGCGCGCGGGCGACGATGTACGCGCAGGACAAATACGGAAGCAAACAGGGAGAAAAGTAGCTCCGCCGGGACATACGGAGGCGACCGCAATGGAATTTCTGGAACTGGCGAAACAACGATCCACGACGCGGGGCTTCACCGGCCGGGCCATCGACGAGGGCGACCTGGATTACATCCTGTCCGCCGCACGCGTGGCGCCGACCGCGTGCAACAGGCAGCCGCAACGGATCATCGTCGTCCGCCGGCCCGAGGGAATCCTCAAGGTCGGCAAGGCCTACCAAACCTTCAACGCCCCTTGCGTCCTCATCGTCTGCCGCGACGCGAGAGACGCGCTCGTGCGCCCCTTCGACGGGAAATGCTCGGCCGACCTGGACATCGGCATCGTGTGCGACCACATGATGCTCGCCGCGAGGGAACGGGGCATCGGCAGCGTTCTTGTGGGTCTGTTCGACCCGCGAATCATCGCCCAAGAATTCGGCCTCCCCGACTATATCGAACCGACGACGCTGCTCTTCCTCGGCTGCCCGGAAAAGGGCTTCCCGAGCCCGGAACGACACGCGACGGAGAGAAAGCCGCTCGAAGAGACGGTGATGTACGAGGGGTACGGCGAGAAATAAGCGAAAAGACAAAGACGACGGCGGCGCGAGGCTCTTTCTCGCGTCGCCGTTGCTTTACGAACCGAGCAGGCGCAGCCCGGCAATGCGATCGAGAACCTGTTCCGCGACCTCGTCGCGGGACGTCTGCGTCGTATCGAGCAACGAATCGGGGAAGGCGCGATACAGAGGCAACCGTTCGAGGCTCCGCACGACGCTCTCCTCGTCGCGTCCGTCGGCGCGGCAGCGTTCGCGCAGGGCTTCGGGAGAAGCGACGAGCGTCACGCGCAACGGATCGAACGTCCC
>CALMZW010000404.1 GCA_937870605.1 uncultured Synergistaceae bacterium | reverse complement strand
ACGCCCTCGAGGACGAGGAAGTGGTTGAACTCCCAGAAGAGGATGACCGGCAGCGGAAGGTCGTTCAGCGTTTCGAGATCCTTCTTGTGCCCCGAGGCCTGCATGCCGTAGGTGCGCGCGACCTTCAGGATGTTGACGGCGCTGCTTCCGTCGCGGCTGACGCCGCATTCCTCGCGGAGCTTTTCGAGCGGGACGGACCTGCCGTAGTAGCCGAGGACGATGCCGAGCGACGCCGCGCCGCATTCGGTCGCCTCCATCTGGATCAGCGTGGGCGTGCGGACGCGCGTGCGCGCTGGGAGCAGGGAGCGGAAGAACGCGGCGAAGGAGGTCACGGACGACGGCCCCCGTCCTCCGCTTCCGGGAGGGGCCCGTCGGCCGGGAAGAAGGCGCCGAGGAAGGGGAGAACGAGTTCGATCGGGCGACGCCGCTGAAGCACCAGATTGACCTCGCAGATCGTCCCGCTGCGAAGCGCCGTCTGCGGGGCGTTCCGGACAGTCCAGCGGTACGCCGGGTCGGAGTCCGCGGAGTCGGCCTTCGCAAGCTCGATCGTGATTCCGAGCGGCGCGCCGCCGTTCATGATCTCCCGGACGAGTTCCTCGTTTCCGAGGACGCTCCGGATGCCCTCAGGGGAAACGGGAAAACGGGAGACCTTCGCGACCCGTCCGACGAGAAGTCCGGATTCGTCCCGCCGCACCGTCGAGGGCAGGATGTACGCGTCCATCCCCTCGCGGATGCTCCGGCCCTTCCCGGGACGCACGAAGGCGTGCACCCGAAGCGATTCGCGCCCCGAGGCGTGCATTCCGGCCCCGTCGGATGCGTCCACCCGGAGGATGGCGTCCCCCTCGCGAAGCAGCTGTCCGGGGCTTCGGAGCAGCTCCAGAACGCGGCCGCCCGAGAGCGTTTCGACGGTCGAGGCCGTGTCCATCCGCTCGCGCAACGCGGCGAGCTGCGCCTCCTCGGTGACGATCCGAAGGTCGGCTTCGAGACGCTCCTTCCGGTCTTCCGGAGACTCGTCGGCGGAGGCCGCCCGGTCGCGCCCCCGTCCGGAGAGCAGCTCCGTCCGGTAGGCGCGCAGAAGTTCCAGCTTCTTCTCCGATTCGACGATCCTGCCTGCGAGTTCGGGCTGTCCGATGACGGCGACGGTCTGCCCCGCCGCGACCCGGTCGTCCGCGGCGACGAGAAGCGATTCGAGCCGGCCGGTTCCGGTGGAGAGCACCTCGCGGACGGCTCCGGCCGCGTCCGGTTTCGTCAGGGAGGCGTCGGAGAGAATGACGCCCCGTCCCCGCGCGAGCGTCTCGACGGAGCCGCAGAAGCCCCAGACCGCAAGCGCGGCGAGAAACAGGCCGACGGCGGCGAGGGCGCACCAATCGCGGGCGCGGATGTAGACGAGCATCGTGTCGAGCTGCTCCGGAGACCGGAGCTTTCGGAGCGCGGATTCGCGAAAGTGCTGTTCGTTCAGGGTGAGCCCTCCCTCCGGGACGGGGTGGAATTCTTCGCCGTATTGTACCGCTTTTTGAGGCCCGTTCCGAAGCGCGTCCGGAGGAAAATCACACGGACGCGGCACTCCGGGGGAACATGCGTTTCAGGGCGTCGATGACGCGCCAGACGACGACGTACACGGGGGGAATCACGAAGAGCGCCAGCGTGCCGCCCGCGACGAGGCCGCCGATGGAGACGATCGCCATCGGGGCCCTGTAGGCGCCGCCGATGCCCATGGCCATCGCGAGGGGGAGCATCGCGATGATCGAGGTTGCGTCCGCCATGAAAATGGGGCGCAGCCGCACGTGACAGGCTTCCACGACCGAGTCGAGCGCGCTTCGTCCCTCCTTGCGGACCATTTCCGCGTAGTCGATGACCACGATGGCGTTGTTGACGACGAGTCCGACGAGCATGATGACGCCCATCAGCCCGTAGATCGAGAGCGGCGTCTTCGTGATCACGAGCGCCGGAACGACGCCGATGAGGGAGAGCGGCACGGTCAGCATGATCACGAGCGCGAACAGGAAGGACTCGATGATGGCCGCGATCAGCAGGAACGTGAGCAGCACCGCGAGGATCAGCGCGATGTTGAGCGAGCCGAAGTTTTCCTGGATGGCCTCGATCTCGCCGGAATACGTAAAGCGGAATCCCGGGGGCAGGGGGATCTTCTTCATCTCCGCGTCGATCCGCTGGTAGGCGACGCCGACCGTGATGTCGGAGGTGTTTGCGTCGACGGTGATCGCCCGTTGCCGGTCCTTGCGCAGGATGCGCGTCGGGCCGGTCGAATCGTCGAAGGCCATCAGGTCCTGAAGGCGGATGGTCTTGCCGGACGCCACGATCGGCAGGTTCGGGACGCTCCGCGGGCTGTCGAGTTCCTCCGGGCGCATCCGGACGAGGATGTCGTACTCCTTGCCCCGCTCGCGGTAGACGCCGGACTTCATGCCGACGAGGTACCCCTTGACGGTCTCGCTGAGCGTGTCGACGGGAACGCCGAGTCGGGCCATCAGGACGCGGTCGGGAACCATGCTCATCTCGGGCCTGCCGGTGCGCCAGTCCGTGTCGACGTCCACGACGCCCGGAATCTTCTTCCAGATCGACACGACCTCGCCCGCGATGCGCGTCAGGTCGTCCATGTCGTCGCCGCGGATCACGAGCTGGAGCGCCTTGCCCCGGATGCCGCCGCGCATGCCGCTCGTCGTGTAGCTGATCTTCGTGTCCGGCAGATTGGCCATCGCGGGGCGGATGGCGTTCGCGAGGTCGAACGTGCTTATCCGGCCGGGATCGTCGTCCAGGTAGACGCGCACCGACGCGCGGTTGACGCCCGTTCCGGAACCGTACCCGCCGATGACGGCGTCGACGCCTTTGACGTTCGGTTTCTTCGAGAGATACTGCTCGATGCCGCGCACGATTCCGTCGGTGAGCGCGAGCGATGCGGACGACGACGTTTCGATGGAGATGGTGAGCCGTCCTTCGTCCGCGAGCGGGAAGAACTGGAAGCCGATCCGGGAGAACAGCGGAAAGCATCCCGCGAAGAGCGCGGCGAAGACGAGCATCGTGAGGAACGCATGGCGGACGGCCCTTTCGACGAGCCAGTGGTGGATGATCTCGAACCCTTCGTAGAACCACTGCCACCAGCCCGTGAGCAGGCGGGCGGCGAGTCCGGGCGTCGAGGAGCCCTTCATGCGGGCGGCCATCATGGGCGTCAGCGTGAGGGCGACCCAGAGCGAGAAGAGCGTCGAGAAGACCACGGTCATCGCGAACGGGTTGAAGAGCTGGCCGATGCGTCCGCCCGAAAACGCGATCGGGATGAAAACTCCCAGGTTCGTCGCGGTCGAGGAGAGGATCGCGACGGCGATTTCCTTCGTTCCGATCCGGGCGGCCTCCGCCGGGGAGTGCCCGAGATCCTCGTACCGGGAAATGTTCTCGATGATCAGGATCGAGTTGTTCACGAGGACGCCCGTGGAGATCGCGAGCCCGAGCGTCGTCATCATGTTCATCGTATACCCGGCCACGTACATCGGGATGAAGGTCGCGACGATGCCGACCGGCATTGCGACCGAGATCAGGATCGTCGACGAGAGCTTCCGGAGGAACAGGTAGAGCACGAGTCCCGTGAGGATCGTGCCGACGATCATGTCGCGGATGACGTTGTCCACGGCCTGTCCGACGTAGTCGCCGTCGTCGTAGGGGATGAAGGCCGTGAACCCGGGCGGGAGCGTCGGAAGGATCTCATCGAGAATCCGCCGCGCTTCCTTGCTCGCGCGGACGACGTTTCCGTCGGGGACGGGCGTGAGCTGGACGATGAACGAGTCCGCGCCGTTGTAGCGCGCGAGCCGCCGGACGTCCGCGAACGAGTCCCGCACGCGGCCGACGTCCGCAATCCGGGCCGAGGCGCCGTTCCTGAGCGGAATCCGGATGTCGGAGAGAAGGTCCGACTGCTCCGGCGCGCCGGTCATCCGGAAGAAGGTCTCCTTCTCGCCGAGCGTGATCCGTCCCGACGGCTCCGCCACGTTTCCTTCCTTCAGCGCCGCGGATACCTGCGGCAACGTGACGCCGAGGCTCGCCATCGCGAGCGGGTCGAGGTCAACATGGATCTCCCGCTCCACGCCGCCGTACAGCGAGACGTCCGCGACGTCCGCGATCTGGGAGAGCCGGTTCTGGACGCGGTCTTCGAGGATTTCGTAGGCCTGCTGCGGCGGGAGCGTCGACGTGAACACGATGGAAAGGAAGGATCGGGCGTTGACATCGAACTTTCGGACGATGGAATCCTCTGCGTCGTCCGGGAGGTTGACGGTCCGCACCTTGTTCGACACGTCGAGGGCGGCGTCCGAGAGCAGGATGTCGCTGTTGAATTCCACGCTCACGTACGACAGCCCTTCGAGGGAGGTGCTCTCGATCTTGCGGACTCCCGGAATCTGGGCGATGCCGTCCTCGATGGGCTTTGTGATCAGCGTTTCCACGTCGATCGGCGTCGCGCCTTCGTACCGCGTCATCACCGTGACGAACGGGAACTCCATCTTCGGCATGAGCGACACGCCCATTCCGAAGTAGCCAACCATGCCGAGCAGCGTGACGAGAATGACCGTGACGAGCGTGAAAACGGGGCGGCGTATCGAAAGGTCGATCAGGCCCACTTACTTCGCGCTCCCCTGCTTTTCCGCCGCGTCGGGGGAAACGGCCCGATGGTCGGTCGGAACGAGGTCGGCCAGGCGGATCTTCGCCCCGTCGCTGAGCGAGGCCGCCCCAGTCTTGACGACGCGGTCGCCGGAGGCGAGGCCGCTGACGATTTCCACCGTTCCGCCGGCCGTCTCGCCCGGTTCCACGCTCCGTTTGACGGCCGTGTCGCCCGATACGAGAAAGACGAACGTCGACGTCCCGTCGCGCAGGACGGATTCGTAGGGCAGCGACAGGACATTTTCGCGCCGCTGCGTGACGGACTGGATGCGGAGGTAGTCGCCGGGCTTGAACTCCGAGCCCGCGGGAAGGGCGACGATCGCCTTGAAGAAGCCGGTCGTCGGGTCGGCCTCCGGGTCCATCCGGCGGACCTTCGCCTCGTGCGACGTCCCCCACGAGGAGAGAACGGTTACGTCCTGTCCTGGGCGGATCCGTCCGCGGTCCGTCGGGGGGACGAGACATTCGACCTCGAGGTCGTTCATGTCCGCGATGGCGAGGATCTCCTTGCCGGGCTCCGCGTACTCGCCCCGTTCGCTGTTCTTTCGGACGACAACGCCGTCGAACGCCGCGCGGATCTTCGTTCGCGAGAGCGTCGTCCTGGCGTCCCGGAGCTTCGCCTCCTCCTCGCGGATGGCGACGAAGGCCTTGTCAACATCGGACTTGGAGGTTCCGCCCGCTTTCAGCAGGTTCCGGAGACGTTCGTACTTCCGGACGGCGTCCTCGAGCGACGCGCGGCGCGCCTCGACCTGCGACGACTGGCTCGCCATCGAGAGGGTGACGATCGGCGCGTTCGCGCTGACGACGTCTCCCACCTCGAGCGAGAGTTCCTCGATCAGCTCCCGCGATTCGGCCGTGACCTTCTGCACCCGGGCGGACCGGACCGTACCGTAGTAGCTCTTCCGGATCTCTATCGTGCGAACTTCGACCGGAACCACCGTGACGGCTGCGCCGGAAGGACGGGCGGCCCGGTTCTGGGCTCCGGCGGGCGGCGTGAAGATGCGGTACGCGAGAAAGCCCGCTCCGCCGATGAGCAACAGCACCCAGAGAACAACATTCAATCGTCGCAATACAGTCACGCGTACCCCTCCGAACCCGGTCATATCTTTTCGAAATCTTTCAACTCCCGGGGTATGATATCGCAAAAAAGAGCCTCCGCGCGACGTATTTCTCGGTATTTCCTCCCGGTGCGACGGGATTTCAGGCCGAAAAAAGGCCGCCCGCGTCGCGAATGGCGATGCGGGCGGTCCGGGTGGAGCCTTTCCCTCGCCCTGAGCGCGGACGTTACAGCATCTTGACGAGGAAGCCCGCGAGAAACACGGACGCGATCGTGACGGTCGTGAATCCTCCCACGAGCATCGGAGGAAGGATCTTGCCGAGGACGAACTCCTGTTCCTCCGGAGTCTTTCCGACGGCGTGAGAGACCTCCGAGGACACGATGAACGTTCCGGGGAACCCGAAGAGGCAGGTCGTTCCGATCGCGAGGGCCATCTCCCAGGAGACCTTCAGGATCTTGCCGGCGACGAACGTGAACGCGAAGATGCCGATGACGGAGATGACGAACGCCATCGTGATCGGGTAGATGAGCTTCATGACCATATCGGGCGTCGCCTTCGGAAGGCTCATGAAGATGACGACCATGAGCGGGAAGAGGACGAATCCCGTGGCGTTCGCCTTGTCGAGGACCTTGTGCTCGAGGAAGCCGACCTCATAGGCGATGATGCCGAAGATCAGGCAGAGGATGTACTTGTGGACCACGTTGTTCAGCAGCGGAGCCGCGAGGAGCGCGAGGACGCCGACGAACAGCGTCTTGGCGATCAGGATGTACGGCGTCTGGAGGGATTTGGGCAGCGGCGGGAAGATCCGCCATGTCGGCTGTTCGGGATCGCTCTTCGCAGCCGCGCCTCCCTTGTGCGCGTCGCCGCTTTTGAAGACGGCCAGCTGGCGTTTGCCCTCGCGGGACAGGCACCAGGACGCGATCGGAAGGCCGACGAAGTTCTGGAGGACGAGGAGCAGCGTCGCGAAGACGGACAGTTCCGTCATGCCCTTCGCGGTCGCGCCTTCGCTCATGATGATGGTCGCCACGACGCCGCCCGAGATCGGGCCCGCCGCGACGATGCCGTACTGCTTTCCGATGATCGGACCGCCGAGGACGAGCAGCGCGACGCCGACGGCGACGATGGCCGCGAGCGCGATCGTGACGGTTTTCCACTCGTTCCTGAGATCGCGCAGCTTCATCATGGTGCCCATGTAGACAAGGAGCATCGGAATGACGTAGATGCCGATCTTGACGAGTCCGGCATCTTCGAAGATTGTCTTCGGCAGGCCGTACCAGAAGCCGAAGAGGAAAATGAGTCCGGAGACGAACAGCATCGATGCGATGGCCTTCGTCTTGTACGCCACGAAATCGCCGATGGCGAAAATCAGACCGATGACGAAAAAGGACATTTCGGGAAACCACTTCATGGACAACCCCCCGTTTCTCTGCTCTCTGGATTCATCGAATGGATCGGGAATATGCGGCGCGTTCCCGTGGAACGCTGTCTCCGTCCTGCTGCGCCCGCCGGACACCTCCATCCTTTCCCTGTTTATTGCGGTGCATCGGGAAAAGCATCTTCCACGCGTCAATGTAGTATGCTATCGTATCCTTGTCAAGAAACACACTCCATTGTGACGTTGGCAACAATGTTCATTCTTACGATGTTTTCCGACAGACGGAAAATGACATCGAACACACGAAAGGGGTATGAACCATGCTCTCACGCATCAGGGAACGGGCGAAGGCGCACGAACAGGAGATCATCGATCTCCGGCGGCATTTCCACATGAATCCGGAGCTGTCCTGGAAAGAGGTCGAGACGACGAAGAAGGTCGTCGCAATACTCGAAAAGCTCGGGTACACGATCGTCAAAAAGGGATTCGGCGGGACCGAATGCGGCGTCATCGCCGACCTGAAGCCCGGGAAGGGCGCGACATGCGTCGCACTGCGCGCCGACATGGACGCGCTGCCCCTGCAGGAAGAGAACGACGTCCCGTACAAGTCGAAAAACGACGGCGTCATGCACGCGTGCGGGCACGACGCGCATACGGCCATGCTGCTCGGCGCCGCGATGGTCCTCAAGGACATGGAAGCCGAAATACCCGGCAACGTCCGACTGATCTTCCAGCCCGCCGAAGAGCACGGGCTCAAGCCGGGCGCGAAGGCCATGATCGAGGAGGGCGCGCTCGACGGCGTCTCCGCGATCGCGGGAATCCACGTCTGGTCGCTCACCGAGACGGGAAAGATCGTCTACCGGAGCGGTCCGTTCATGGCGGCCGCAGACGGCTTCGAGCTGACGATCCGGGGCAAGGGCGGCCACGGCTCCGCGCCGGAACTCTGTCACGATCCCATCATCCCCGCGGCGCAGATCGTGAACGCGATCCAGACCATCGTCACCCGCGAGGTCTGCCCGCGAGAGACGGCCGTCATCAGCCTCGGCAAGTTCCAGTCGAACTCGAACGCCTTCAACATCATCCCCGAGACGGTCTTCATGAACGGCACGGTCCGGACCTTCAACCCGAAGGTGCAGGATCACATCGAAGACGCGATGAACCGGATCGTGACGGCCCACTGCGCGGCGGCCCGCTGCACGGCGGAACTGAAGTACATCCGCTTCATCCCGGCGACGATCAACGACCCCGCCATGACCTCCCTGCTGACGGGCGCGGCCACGGAGCTTTTCGGCGACGCGAGCCTCGTCGAAACGGAACTCATCATGGGGTCCGAGGATTACAGCTTCTTCCTCCAGAAGATCCCCGGAACCTACTTCAACCTCGGCACGAGGAACGTCGCGAAGGGGACGGACAAGTCGCACCATTCGCCGGTCTTCGACCTCGACGAGGACGCGCTCCCTGCGGGAGTCGCGCTCATGTCCGCGTTCGCGTGGAAGTTCCTGTCGAGCGCCTGCTGACCGAAGCGGCGATAGCGCGGCGCGATGCGGGGGGAAGGGCGATGCGGCCCTTCCCCCTTTTCATGTCGTCGGGTTCCGAAAGGCCTTCGCGTAGGCCCCCGGCGACATCCCGACGATGCGCCGGAAGACTTTCGTCAAGTGGCTCTGGTCCGCGAAACCGACTTCGGCGGCGGTGTAGGCCGCGGTCATTCCGGAGCGCAGGAGATCCTGCGCGCGTCGGACGCGGGCCTGGAGCTGCCATGCGTGGGGCGGAATGTCGAAGGAAGCGCGGAACGCCCGGATCAGGCGGAAGGGATCGCACCCCGCGACGGCCGCCAGTTCGGCGAGCGAGATGTTCTCGGCCGGATGTTCGTCGAGAAATGTTCGCGCCCGAAGGGCCGGGCCGGTGCACGGCTTTTCGGACGGAGACGCGTCCCATCGCGCGTGAACGCGCACGAACCGCGCGAGAACGGCGAGGAGGCGTTCCTGCAGTTCGAGGCCCGTCGCATCCGCGGTTTCGGTCCGCCGGTGAAGTTCTCCGATCGCCCGGGCGAGAACGGGATCGTCGACGACGCCCCTGACGAGCGGCGGCGTTCCGACGCGTCGCGGGGCGACCGAACGCGCGACGTCCAGAAGCGCGGCCGGGTCGACGTAGAACATGCGGTACCGCCATCCGCTCCGCTCCGCCCCGTGTCCCGTATGCGCCTCGCCGGGCATTGCGAGCGTGACGCTCCCGGCGTACGCCGTCTCGGTCGTTCCCCGGAAGCGGAAGGTCAGCCCGCCCCGTTCGACGACCCCGAAGGCGAACGTCTCGTGGCTGTGCCATGAAAACGACTGCGTCACGTACGTCGCCAGAAGAATATCCGCCGCGGGCAGCGCCGCGCTGCGCCACAGGCGGACGGACTCGCCGCCTTCCGGGCTTTCGGCCCTTTCCGTCATCGTATCCTCCCGGGCGGAATGTCCGCCCCGCTGTGATCTTCTGCAATATCGTACAAGCCGGACGCCCGACGCGCATCCTACAATCGGCCGAAAAAGGAAGGGGCGATGCAACGATGATTCAGACGAAAACGCAGGACATCCTGCACACGGGAACGCGCTGGAAGGAGGCAAAGGCCGGGACGTCGACCGGAATCCTCGTCGTCCGGGACGCGCCGAACGGACCGGTCGGCGCGTCGGTCGAGGCCTTTCGGACGGAGACGGAGGAATCTCTTCGGGCGCGCTGCGGCTCCATGGACCGCGCGGCGCTCCGGGAACTGCCGGTCTACCGGGAGTACGCGGCGTACTACCGGCGGTTCGACAAGACGTACCATGTCCTGATGCAGCTGGAATCGATCGTTCTCAAGGGAAAGCATATTCCGAAGGTCTCGAACCTCGTGACCGCGATGTTCGCGGCCGAACTGTCGAGCGGCGTCCTCACCGCGGGGCACGACCTCGACCTGCTCGATCTCCCGCTCGACGCGTCGCTCGCGTCGCCGGACGAGGAGTACGCGCTGCTCGGGAAGGGCGCGGTTCAGAAGATGAAGGAGGGAGATCTCCGGGTCGCGGACGGACGCGGCGTCATAGGCAGCATCCTGTACGGTCCGGACAATCGCTCGCCGATCGGCCCGGAAACGAAGAACGTGCTGTATCTCGTCTACGGCGTTCCCGGCGTGTCGCGGGACGCCATCCGGGACCATCTGGAACGCCTCTGGGAGAACGTGGCGCCGCTCTCGCCCGACGCCGTGAAGGAGCGCCTCGACATCCTCACGGCGGGCGAGTGAACGCCTCTTGACCGGAACGGGGCCTCCAGAACAGGAGGCCCCGTCCTCTGCACATCGTTCAGGCGATCTCAGCGGGCCGTTTCCGGCTCCAGCGCGCGATCCACCGCGGCCTCCGCGTGGAGCTGCGTCGTGTCCATGAGCGGCAGCTCCGTGTGCTCCGGCCGGATCAGCAGCGGCAGTTCGGTGCAGCCGAGAACGATCCCCTGCGCGCCCCGCGCGGCGAGAGCGTCCATGATCCCGAGCACCGCCGTCCGCGACTCGTCCCGGAGGATCCCCCGGCACAGCTCGTCGAAGATGATCCGGTTCACGCTATCCATGTCGTCGTCGCCGGGGACGATCACGTCGATTCCGAAGCCTTCCCGCATCCGGCGGGGGTAATACTCGGAGCGCATCAGGGGCTTCGTTCCGAGAAGCCCCACGCGCGTGAAGCCCCGCCTCCCGGCATCGCTCGCCGCGGCGTCGGCGATGTGGAGCACGGGGAGCCCCGTCTCCTTTTCGAGGGCTTCGGCGTAGCGGTGCAGCGTGTTCGAGCAGATCAGCAGGAACGAGGCGCCCCCGCGGGCGACGGCGCGTCCCGCGTCCAGCATGATCCCGCCGAGTTCGTCCCACTTGCCTTCCCGAAGGAGCAACTCCACGGGCGCGAAGTCGAGCGAATACAGCAGGCACTCGGCCGAGCTGAGCCCCCCGAGCCTGCGCGCGGCCGTTTCGTTGAGGATCCGGTAGTATTCGATAGTCGACTCCCAGCTCGTGCCGCCGATCAGGCCGATGAGCTTCATCGCCGGATCCCCGTTTCGATCGAGCCGTCGAGGACCGTGATCGCCGGACCGCCGACTCGGACGGCCGTGATCCGGTCTTCGCGGCGTTCGACGATCGTCGAGACGCGGCCCGGCCTGTCGACGCCGTATCCGGCTTCGGCGGTCATGCAGACGCGATCGGAGAGCGGAACGACCCGGTAGTTCACGACGTAGGCGGAGACGCACCCGTTGCAGGTCCCGCAGACGGGGTCTTCGTCGATGTTCACGACGGGCGCGAAGGAGCGGATGTGGTAGGTCGACTCCGGCTTGAGCGTTTCGGGCGAGAAGACCGAGAACCCGACGTAGTCGCCTTCGCGGCTCGCCTTCGCGATCGCGGGAAAGTCGGGTCGGAGCCCGGAGAGCGTCTTCAGCGACCTGAGCCCGAAGGTCAGCCAGGGCAGCCCGGTCGACACTACGGCGACCGGGAGGTCGAGCAGTTCGTCCGCGTCAATGCGGAGCAGCGCCGCGACCTCCGTGCGCGAGGACGCCTCCCGGAAGGTCGGAAGCGCCTGATTCATCATGAAGAGGGGTCTCGGGCCCTCCCGTTGGATCTCGACCGGAAGGACGCCCGCGCCGGTTTCCTGGGTGAAGGTCGTCCGGTCCTTCGCGAGACGCCCCTCTTCCTCGAGCGCCGCGAAGGTCCCGATCGTCGCGTGTCCGCACAGATCAACTTCCCTGCGCGGCGTGAAGAAGCGCACCCGGAAGTCCGCAACGTCCGACGGCGTCACGAACGCCGTCTCCGAGAGGTTCATCTCGCGCGCGATCCCGAGCATCGCCGCGTCGTCGAGTCCCTCCGCGTTCAGAACGACCCCCGCGGGATTGCCCCCGAAGGGGACGTCGCTGAATGCATCCACCTGCTTGATCGCCACTCTCATGTCCCGACACCTCTCTTTATGTTTTTGTCATCGTCGAACCGGATTCCGCCGTCCGACGTTCAAACCACGGGATTCGCGGCTCCGGCGTGCTCGAGAGTCCGCGCGCGTCCGTCGCGGGAACACTCGCCGACCGCCTCCATGAGGCGCCGGATTCCTTCGCGCACCCTGTCCTCGGGTTCCGCGGCGAAGCAGAGCCGCATGTGCGTCGTTCCCTGCGCGCCGTCCGCGAAGAAGGCGTTCCCCGGGAGATAGGAGACGCCCCGTCGCGCGGCCGCCGCAGCGAGACGCGATACGTCGACGGACGGCGGAAGCCGGGACCAGATGTAGTACCCGCCGGCCGGCGCGTTCCAGTTGACGCCGGGCGGGGCGAACTGCTCCAGCGCACGGATCATGGCGTTTCTGCGCAGTGCGTACTGTTCGCGGACGATGCGGAGGTGCGCGGCGTAATGCCCCTCGCGGAGGAAACGGTCGAGAAGGAACTGCGCCGGCGTGTTCGTATGCAGGTCGGTGTACTGTTTCATGCGGCAGAAGGCGTCCAGAACGCGCCGCGCGCCGACGATCCAGCCGATCCGCGTCCCGAGGAAGAGCGTCTTCGAGAAGGAGCCGAGCGAGAGGACGTGCCCGGACGGGTCCGTCGCGAAGAGCGACGGCGGGGGCGTTCCGTCGTAGGAGAGATCGGAGTAGGGATCGTCCTCCAGGATCGGAACGCGGTATTTCCAGGCCAGGCGCAAAAGCTCGCGGCGCCGTTCGGCCGACGTCGTGACCCCCGTGGGGTTCTGGTAGGTCGGAAGCGTGTAGATCAAGCGGGGCCGGTAGCGCTGCAACACCACGTCGAGAATGTCCGTCCGGATGCCCGATTCGTCGATCGGAACGCCGAGCACGCGCGCTCCGGCGGTCCGGAAGCTCTGGATCGCGCCGAAAAAGGTCGGGTCCTCAACGACGACCGTATCCCCGGGACGGAGCAGCAGCCGCGCCGCGTAGTCGAGCCCCTGCTGCGATCCGGCGAGGACGAAGACGTCGCTTCCCGAAACCGTCACGTGGCGCGTGAGCAGGTAGCGCGCGATGCTCTCCCTGAGGCATTCCTGTCCGTGCACCGGGCTCGGCAGCAGAAGGGACCGCGGATCTTCGGAGAGGAGCGTCCGCGCGACCGTCCGGACCGCGTCCACCGGGTAGAGCGACGCGTCGGGAATGCCTCCCGCGAAAGAAATCCGGTCCTGTCCGCCCGCGTCGCGCATCATGTCCCGGATGATGCTTCCGTTCGGCGACGCGCTGTCCTCGTTGAGGAGCTGGTTCCACGGGAGCGGCATGACGGGTTCGTCCCCGGATCGCGGGAAGAGCTGCGAGAGGACGGTCGTGCCGCGGCCGACGAACCCCTCGGCCAGTCCCTCCGCTTTCAGTTCGTCGTAGGCCTTCACGACGGTGCTCCGGTTGACCCCGAGTTCCTCCGCGAGTTTCCGCTCCGGCGGCAGCAGCGTTCCGCCCGGAAGCTCGCCGGACAGAATCCCTTCCCGGAAGCTGTCGCGAAGCTGAAGGTACATCGGAACATCCGAATTCCGTTCGATCTGCAGGCGCACAGGACATCCCTCCCCGGACGGATCGCGTTCACGAATCCGGTGAGGATTGTACCGGTCGGATTGGAGGATTGAAAGAGCCAATTACGGCGGCTCCAACCCATCCAATGCGGAGGGATGCCCGCGGACGGACGTTCCTCCCTTACGGATGTTCCATGCGGAGAAGGCGCGCCACGAGGATGTCGTCCGCCGGCAGGAACGGATAGTCGGCCAGCCGATCGCGCGTGACCCACAGGGCGGCGTCGTGATCGCGGAGGACCACGTCGCCCGCGACGATCGTCGCCAGGTAGGCGCGCAGGAGGACGCGGTACGCGGGATAGTCGTATGTCCATTCGAGACACAGCGGACCGACCGCGATCTCGACGTCCAGTTCCTCGCGGATCTCGCGGATAAGACACGCTTCGGGCGTCTCTCCCGGCTCCAGCTTTCCGCCGGGGAATTCCCAGAAACCGCCGAGGCCGCGCCGGTCCGAGAGCGGACGTCGCGCAATGAAGATTTTGTCCTTGTCCGTCAGAACCGCCGCGCTGACGGTCAGTTCGGGTTTTTTCTGAGTCGAAATGGGATGTCCCTCCCTGGAGTGGAAAGCTCCGCGGACATCGCCGGATCGTGGAAATCCATCACGCGACAGTCACGCAATTCCGTCCGGCCCGCTTGCTCTCGTACAGCGCGCGGTCCGCGCGGTGCATGAGGTCGTTCAGCGAATCCTCGGGATCGGTCATTGATGAGATGCCGATGCTGACGGTCACGGAAAACGTCCCCTCGTCCGACGGAAACGCCGTCTTCTCGACGTCGCGGCGCAACCGTTGCGCCAGTGCTTGCGCGCCCTCCTCCGGCGTGTCCGGAAGCAGGATCGCGAACTCCTCGCCGCCCAGCCGGCCGAAGATGTCCGTGACCCGGAGCGTTTTCGCGCCGGTGTCGGCGAAGAGACGGAGCGCAGCGTCGCCGGTCGGATGCCCGTACCGGTCGTTGACGTCCTTGAAGTTGTCGAGGTCCAGCATCAGAAAGGCCAGCGGAGAGCCGTTTCTCCTGCTTCGCTCCACTTCGCGCGCGCCCGTTTCGAGGAAGTGGCGGCGGTTGCTCAGACCGGTCAGTTCGTCGCTCGTCGCAAGCTCCGAAAGGCGTCGCTCGAGGTTTTTGCGCTCGGTGATGTCCACGTGCGTTCCGACGATCCGGGTCGCTTTCCCGTTCTCGTCCCGCGCGACGATGCGCGCGCGGGAGAGGATCCACTTCCAGTCGCCGTCGAATGTTCGCATTCGGAACTCGGCAACGTACGGTTCAAAACCCGCGATGCTTCGCCGCTGCTTTTCCATGGCCGCGGGAAGGTCGTCCGGATGCACGAGGTCTTCCCACGTGGAGAGGCAGTACGGCATCGTTCCGGGGACGTAGCCGAGCATCGTAAACCATCTCGGGCTGTAGAAGATGGTGTCGTCACGAAGGTCCCAGTCGAAAAGTCCGTCGCTCGTCGCCTCGATGGCCAGGGAAAGGCGTTCCTCGCTTGCCTTGAGGGCCGCGATCGCGCGTTCGCGGTCCGTCACGTCGATGGTGAGGGTGAAAAAGCCGATGACCCGCCCGGATTCGTCCTTTCGGGGGACGTACGCGACTTCCGAAGAACTGGGCTCCGGCTTTGTCGGAAAGACCTCGGTGAACCGGACGACCTCTCCCGCCAGCGCGCGTTTGATGTAGCGGTCGATTTTGGCCATCACGTCGTCTCCCGCGAATTCGCGGAGAGGAACCCCGACGAGCGAGTCCTGCGCGATGCCGTAGGCTTCCGCGTAGGTCCGGTTGATGTACTGATACCGGATATCGGAGTCGATGTACGCGATTCTGGCGGGGACCGAATCGGTGATCAGGCGGATCCACTGTTCCCGTTCCCGGAGCGTTTTGTTCAGGGCGTCCCGATCCCGGAGCGTTCGGCGGAAGCGCTCCAGCGTCTCGGACAACGCGCCGAACTCGTCGCCGTATTTCAGTGTGGGAAAGGGCGCGTCCGTGTTCCCCGCCTCGAGATCGCGGACGATTCCGTGAATCCGGGCAAGCGGACGCGAGACCCGGAAGACCAGCAGGAAGCACATCAGAAGGGCGAGCAGCACCACCGCGCTGAAATACAGGATTTCGTGGTTCGTCCGTTTCTCGAGCAGCGTCCGAAGCTCCTTCAGGTGCGCCCCGGCGGCGACATCGGCATGCAGGAACAGCGTCCCGGTCGAACGAAGCATCGGAGAGAGCGCCTGAAGATACTCTTCCGTCGATACGCCGTGGGCGGACGTCCGAAGGATATGCTCCATCAGGGGCGTCAGTCGGGCGCGATGATAGGCGTCGACGGATTCCGTGTTGTTGCGCAGCGTTACAGGTCCCGTCAGCGCGACGAGTCCCCGGACGTCCGCAAACAGCGACGCCTCGCGTTCCTTGAGGCGGCGCGTCTCGAGCACCTCGCCTGGGTCATGCGGACCGTTCCGGTGCAAGAGGCGGACGAAGGAGCCCGCGGTGTTTTCGAGGGCGACCCGGAAGCGAAGGATCCGAAGACACAGGATCGTGGATGACACGAACCGTCCGGTTTCATCTCCGGGGAAAAAGGAGATTCGTTCCAGAACCCTTTCGGCCTCCGCCAAAAAAGCGCCCGTCGCCGCGATCCACTGTTCTTTCGCGCTCGTCCCCCGCGCGTCGTGTTCTTTGTCGAGGGCCTCGTCCGTCCGGTCGCGGGCGTTCCGAAGGATGCGGTAGCGGTTGGCGAGGTCGTCCGTTTCCGGGCGATCGTGCGAGAGGATTCCCGCCATCGAAACGGCGGACCGGGCCCGCTCCAGGCTGAGTTCGTCCCGGTCGTCGGGGGATGCTGCGTTCTTGTCCAGAAGGGTCAGAACGATCCGTCGCTCCGACGAGACGGACATCGCCGTCCGCGTGATCGATGCGGACAGTTCGCGTCCCGTTTCGAGGTCGTGAAGACGGCGCATCTTTTCCTCCACGGCGGAGAGGACGCCCAGGAAAATCATTCCAACGATGAGGCACTGGATCGAGACAAGCACGAGCAGAAGCGATGTGACCCGTGAAGAGAGCCGTCTGGATGACATCAGAGAACGCATCTCCCAGGGAGAGAAGTTTGAAGTGTCGAGTTAATTTTATCATATCCCGGATGAAGACAACGCGCCCCGGGCCAAGGTGCGCGTCGGGGCGCGTCGGAAGACTCCGTTCGTCACTCGCTCTTTTTTTCGGGGATCTCCGTGAGCGTTCGCGATATCGTCCCGAGCACGCTTTCGGCCTCGTCCGCGGGGACGGCCGCGTCCCGGACGAGCGCGAGCGCGAGGGTGTCCTCTCCGGACAGCGGGATCAGGAACAGCGTCAGTTCCGCCTTCCGGGGAATCTTCACGTTCTGGACGCCGCCGGCGACCTTCTTTCCAATGAACGTCCGCTCCACGGTCCTTTCGGCCGGCTTCGCGGTTCCGAGAAACGTGCTCTTCACGTATCCCGCGAGTTCGTCGTCGCTTTTCATTCCCATTCCCTCGCGCATGGCCTTCGGGATCGAGACGAGCGTGATCTCGAGACGCCCGCTTCCCGGAGCGGCCGTCTCGGGCAGGAGCAGCGTGACGGCGTCCATTCCGGCCTTCTGCGGCGCCGAGAAGGCGACCGGCGTATCGAACGCGACCTTCCGCCACTCGCACCGCAGCCCCGGATCCGCCGAAGCGCGAAGCGGAAGGACGATCGCGACGAGTACGAAAGCGAAGAATACAAGGGTGTTTTTCATGGAATCTCTCCTCTCACTGAATATCCAGGGCTCCGTCCCTGATGACCACGACGTCCGCGCCCGAAGCCCGGACCGTGCCGAGGCCGACGACCTCGATGCGGCACTCCGGGCAGACGCCGTAGAGCGTCGTCCCTCCCGAAACGCTCGTCCATGTCGTGAACGAACGCTCGTGGACGCCCACCTTGTACGTTTTCGAATCCTCGTTTTTCAGGTCCACGGCGGCGGCCGCTCCGGAGACGGAGACGGCCAGCGCGGCGAGGATCGCGCCGCGTCGCAGGGCGCCGGATGTCATTCGAACAGCCCCGCGGAATACGTCATCGATTCGAGCCGCGCCTCCAGGTCGAAGACCATGACGATCTCCCTCGTTCCGGAATGATAGGTCCAGACGCGGTTCCGGACCGTATCGGGCGGACCGGTCTTTTCGGCGACGGATTCGGAGTCGTCGTGAAGCATGATGTCCCCGAAGCCCTGCCATCCGCCGGGAAGCTCGACGCTCCGGAGTTGGTCGCGCCCGTTCGTTCTCCAGTAAACGGCGGTGTGTCCGTGGAAGACGAGCGTCGTCTCCGTGACGTCGATCTTCCGGTCCTCGATCGTGAAGCGCCTGGTTTTGCGGGAGTCCGGCTCGCCGAAGAACGCGACGGCCATTGCGGGCGTCAGGCCGAAATCCCGGCGGACGCGGTCGCAATAGCGGCCGACGCGATCGTCGCCGTCGCCGACGCGGCGGAGGTGCTTTCCGAAGATCCAGCCCTTCGGGGCCGTTTCGCTCACGACCTCGAACCACGGGAAGCCGTCGTCGGAACGCGACGACGCGACCACGAGAAGCTCCCCGGCGGCCCGCTCGTCGGCGAAGCGTCCGATGACCGGAGATCGCGTCGACGGAGCCGCGCGGAGGTTCACGTTCGTTCCGTCGAGGGTTGCCGCGACGGGCCAGTTTCCCAGGTCTTCCGGAATGCTGCGGATCTCCGCCGCGAGCGGCGGGCCGGACAGCGCGCACAGAACCGCGGCGATGCTTGCGAATCGGGCGAACGGACGCATGATCCCCCTCCCTTCGGGAAACGGACATCCGATGCGGACGGGGCGGAAGGGATCGTCCCCTCCGCCCCGCGGCTCACTTCTGAATAATGGCTTTCTTTCCGTAGGGCGCGATCTGTTCGGGCGGGAACTGCCCGACCTTCGCGTAGATGTACTGGAGCTTCGGAAGATCCTTGAAGATCGAGAAGTCGGCGATCCCCTGCGTCTTCTGGACATCGAGGGCGGTGAGCGCCGGCAACTTCGCGATCGCATCGGGGTTCGTCACGGTCGATCCTTCGACGTCGAGCCGCGTGAGCTTCGTCATGTTCGCGAAGATCGAGAGGTCGATCGTCCCCGTGACGCTTTCGAGAACGACCTCCGACAGCTTCGGGCACTTCGCGAGCGACGCGACGTTCGTCAGCTCCTCGCGGAGCATTCGCACGGTCGTGAGGTTCGGCATCGTCTCGACGACCTTCATGTCGCTGAACTTCGAGATGCCTCCGTGGAACTCCTCGAGCTTCGTGAGCTTCGCGAGCGGCGAGTAGTCGTCGCACTTCGTCGCGTAGATCCAGATGCTTCGGAGCTCCGCAAGATTCCCCACGGGCGACAGATCCGTCGCGGGGACGCTGTAGAGCCCGAGCTTCTTCAGCTTCGAGAGGCCCGCCAGCGGCGCGAGGTCTTTGACGTCGGTCATGTACAGGTCGAGTTCCTCGAGGTTCTTGAATTCCGCGAGGACGGAAATGTCCTCGATCGGGGCCGCGTAGAACGAGAGCTTCACGAGCTTCGTCTTGCCCTTGAGCGGGGAGATGTCCGAGATGCCCTTGGGCTGCATGAAGAACACGAGCTCCGTGAGGTTGTTCATGGGCGCGAGGAAGGCGAGGTCCGGGTACTCGACCTGGCGGACGTGGAGCTTCGTCAGCTTCGTGAGCGCGGCGAGCGGCGCAAGGGTCTTGACCGACTTGAGGTTGTCCAGCTTCAGGTAGGTCAGGTTCGTGAATTTCGCGACGGGCGACAGGTCGGTGATGCCCTTGCCGGACTCGATCTCGAGCCCCGTCACGATGTCCGCGAGCGCGGCCGCCTTCGTGAGATCCGCGTCCGTGATATCGTACAGGCGCAGCGGTTTCGTCTTGAGGGATTCGTCCGCACGCGCGAGCGCCAGGAATTCATCCGTCACGCCGTAATTCATTTTCGGGCCGAAATAACTGCTCTTGTCGTACTTCGGGTCGGCCGCGAAGGCCGATCCCGCAAGAAGGAGCATCAGAACCGCAAGAAACAGAACCGTGCGTTTCCCGTTCATGTCCTTCAGACCTCCTTAGAGTGACGCCGGTGCTTCCGCTACTTGATAAATATCGCCACCGCTATGCCGACAACGATCAGCGCGATCCCGAACCAGAGCTGCGCCTTTGCGCCGGATTCCCGGCTCTTCACGACTTCTTCTTCGGACTTGACCGAGACGATGAAGGGTTTGCCCTTTTCGGACGGCTTCCCGATATGCAGGGTTCCCGCGGATTCGCGGACCTCGCCCGCGATGTAGAGCGGGTGTCCGAGCGGGATGATTTTCTCCGCGTAGCGGAACCCGAGCGTCCGGGTTCCCTGCGGGACGGTGAAGGAGACGCCCCAGAAGGAGTAGGTGCGGTTTGACTCGTACGGCTCGAAGCGATTCGCGCCGTCCTTCAGCTCGACCGACGCGCCGTCGAGGTCGAGCGGGACGCGAACGTCGCCGTCTTCGACATAGAGCGGCGTCGGGCTGGTCTGGCTCGAGACGGTTTCCGACCCGCGGGTGGTCTTGCGCTGGACGACGCCCTTGTCGTCCTTCACCATCTCGTCCTTTTCAAACTCCCGGACGACCGTCGCCGTGAAATAGGCGCACGGGATCTTGCCGTGCGGGGAGAGAAGATTTCCGTCCGTGACGGCCTTTCCCGTCGTTTCGATGAAGTCGCGGTAACCGAGTCCCTGCTCCGCGACGCTCTTCCACGCGTTCTTGATGTCCGGAAGCGTCGAGTTCTTCGAGAATTTGAGTTCCGTAATCTGTCCTTCCGACTTCTTCTTCTGCACGAACGCGAGATATGCGCCGCCGAGTGCGATGGCGGCTCCGATTCCCATTGACAGAGCGCTCATGTCACAGTCTCCTTTCCTTCAGGATGTCGTCGTACTGATCCGCGTAGACGGCCACAGTCTGGATCGCCGCGAGCAGTTCGCTCTTGTCCAGATGGGCGCCGGGCAGGGCGCAGGAAAACATGACGGTGTTGTCGAAAACGAGACTGAAGGCGCCCATGGGCGTCTCCGCGTTCAGTTTCATGAGCGCCGGAGCGATTGTGACGGGATCGAGATCCTCCGCGAGATACGCGAACACACGCACCAGAACGTCCTCGGAATGCCACGGGGCGACGGTCACCTGGACGGTAGCGCTGCCGAAGGAGAACGAGAAGAGGTCGTCGACGCGGACCAGATCCTCGGCGTCGAAAAAGTCCATGAGGTAATCGGCCACGGTGTTTCGGGTCTTCGTGAGCAGCGTCGCGTTGACGCCGTCCTTGAGGATCGGGAACTTACGCACCGGAACCGCCTCCCTGTCCCATCTTCGCCATGAGCTTCGCGAGTTCGTCGTCGACCTGCCGGTTCTTTTCGAGCGCCGCGAACGGATCGTCCGCCGGCGCGGCGCCCGAGACTTCGGAGAACGCCTGGGCCTCGGCCTCCATTCCCTCGATCTTCTTTTCCATCTTGTCGAACTTGGCGAAGGCGCCGTTTCCGACGGCCGTTCCCATTGCGGTCGAGAACTCCTTCTGCGTCTTCGCGACCTGGGCGCGCGCGATCAGCGTGGACTGCTTCATGCGCGCCTCGTCGAGCTTCGCCTTCAGGGCGTCAAGCTGCGATCGTAGGGACTGCGTCGTGTTCGCGGCCTGGGTGATCATTCCGTCGTACTGGCGGGCCTGTCCGTCGTACGTGATCTTCTTCGACAAGGCCTGCTTCGCGAGGTCCGCGTTGCCCGCCTTCATCGCGAGCGCGGCCTTCTCCTCCCATTGCGTCGCCTGCTGTTGCGCGAGTCCCTGCTGCTTGCGGAGGTTCTGTTCGTTCGCGATGGCCTTCGCAAGAGCGGAGGTCGCCTTCGTGAGCGCTTCCTCCATTTCGATGATCATGTTCTTGAGCATCTTCTCCGGGTCTTCCATCCGGTCCAGAGCGTCGTTCACGTTCGATTTGAAGATATCCGTCATTCGATCGAATATGCCCATCCTCTTCCCTCCCCTTCGTTCGAGAAGCACGACATCCTGACATATTTCCGGAATGTCTCCGCAATGCCCGTATTGCCGACATAACGAAACAGTTCAAAAAAAACGGACTCGTACGGAACAATGAAACCAAAGAGTGGGGATTCAGTCAAGCGGAAGAAGTCCTGCAAAACGGCGAATCGTCCCCGGATCGCAGGGTAGCAGAAAGCGACCGGCGGGTCCTCACCCCCGGACGCGCCTCGCGGGGTGGTTTTTCCCACCCCTCCGGGGCGACGGCGCTTCCCGCCTTTGAGGAGCCTTTCGGCGCGGCTTCAGCGATTCGCCCACTCCCGCGCGAGCAGCGAAAGGCACCACTGGTCCATGAAACGCCCCCGCGCGAATTCATAGTCGCGGAGCGTTCCGTCGAGCGAGAACCCGAGATGTTCCAGAAATTTCCTGGAAGCGATGTTTCCCACCGTGACGAAGGCCTCAATGCGGTTGAAGCCCATGTCGCCGAAGCCGAGGGAGAGGATGGCCGTGATCGCCTCCGTCATGTACCCCAGCCGTTGGTGGGGCAGGCCGAGTTCATAGCCCATCTCGGTCCTCCGGTGCTCCGCGGAGACGTTGTGAAAGCCGCAGGTTCCCAGAATGCGTTCCGTCCGCGCCTCCGTAATCGTCCAGCGGCATCCGGTCCCCTCGCCGTACAGGGTCCGCAGGAACGCGATCATTTCTTCCGCCTGCTCCAGGGAAGCGAACGGGTCCATCGTGAGAAACTCCGTCACGTCGGGGTTCGACCAGACTTCCAGAAGCGCGGGCGCGTCGGCGCGTCGGAGTTCCCGGAGAAAAAGCCGTTCGGTGCGCAGTTCTGGAAAACGCGTGGTATTCGATGCTTCGTCGGATCGTTCGGGATTTTTCATGCATTCATTCTAGTGGCGTGTCGAGGGTGTTGGCAACAGTATTTCCGGCCCTGGGTCGCGCGCCTTTACAGAAACGGCCGTTCGGAGTAGTCTGTACCGGTAGGGGCGTCGCCGCGTGTCCGCGGCGGATCGCGCCTCGTCCGGATTTTCGTTCGTCTCAATCGAAGGGGGAAGCAGGATGAATATGTCGCAGAACCGATTGACCACAATCCTTTCCCGCAACTGGCGGGTTGTTTTGCTCCGGGGCGTCGTCGCGATACTCTTCGGGATTCTGACGTTATTCCAGCCCGGGATTTCGCTTGCGTCGCTGGTGATGCTCTTCGGCGCCTACACGCTGTCGGACGGTGCGCTCGGCGTCTGGACGGCCGTTTCGGGACGCCAGGATCACGAACATTGGTGGGTCCTGTTTTTCGGCGGTCTCGTCGGCGTCGGCGCAGGACTTCTGGCGTTTATCGCGCCCGGAATCACCGCGCTCGCGCTGCTGTTCTACATCGCGGTCTGGGCGATCTGCTCGGGAGTCCTCGAGATCGTGTCGGCGATCCGTCTGCGACGGGAGATCGAGGGCGAGTGGATGCTCATCCTTTCCGGCGTCGCCTCCGTCTTCTTCGGATACATCCTGATGGCCCGTCCCGGAGCGGGAGCGATCGCGATTCTCTGGATCATCGCCATCTACGCGATCCTGTTCGGCGTTCTTCGCGTCCTGCTGGCGCTCAAGCTGCGAACATTCGCCAACAGCGTCGCAGGACGGTAGCGCCTCCGGAAAAAGGAAAAACGAACGCGACGGGCGCCCCCGATACGGGGGCGCTTTTTTCGGCGGAGAAATTCCGGAATGATCGGGAAGGAGGGATCGCCATGCGTCGGGATGTTATTGCAGCACACGGCGCGGTTCGTCTGCACGCGATTTGCTGGGAGGCTCCGGCGCCCGGACGGGTTCCTCTCGTCGTCTCGCCCGGATTCTGGGAACCGGCGGAGATGGCCGCGGACCTGTTCGCGCGTCTCGGGCGGCGCGGCCTGTCGCTGAGCTACCGCGGCAGGGGAGCGAGCGATACGCCGGATCGCGGGTACGATCTCGACGATCACGTCGGCGACCTGGAGTGCGTCGTCGATGCGGCCGTTCCCGGGCGTTTCTGCCTGCTGGGGTATTCGCGCGGCGGGGCGTACGCGCTCGAATACGCGTTGCGTCACCCGGAGCGCGTCGCGGGGCTTATCCTCGTCGACCAGCCGCCGGTCCACAACGTCTGGCCGAAGGGGAGCGCCGCGCAGCGGTCGTCGATCACGCACCGGGGCGAACCGGTCCTGAACTACTTCCGGCTTTGCGCAGCCGAAGGGTTCGAGACCTCGACGCACCGGGACTTCACGCCCGACCTCGGGCGCATCGCCTGCCCCGTACTCGTGCTGCGGGGGTTGCGGACGGACGTCCCGGTCGCGGCGAAGGTGGACGACCGCGTCGCGGCCGTTTACGAGGCGTCCCTGCCGCGCGTTGCGGTCGTGTCGTTCACCGGGTCGGGGCACCAGATCCCGCTCGACGAGCCGGAACGATACGCAAAGGTCGTCGGGGCGTTCCTGTCGGCGCTCGACGGGGAATGAAACGGCCCGCCGGCTGGAATCGGCGGGCCGCTTTCGCGCGCGGCGGTCTCTACATGAACGCGCGTTTGTACTGTTCCGGTCCTGCGTAGGGCGAGCCCGTCCTCTTCGCGAGATCGAGCGCGAGGAAAGGGTTCCGCAGCAGGCCGCGGCCGACGGCGACCATGTCGGCGCGTCCGTTCAGGAGGATCTCTTCGATCAGCTCGGGTTCCGTGATGAGGCCGACCGCGATCGTCGGAAGTCCGAGCGTGCGCCGGATCTCTTCGGAATAGGGAACCTGGTAGCCCGGGAAAAACTTCGGGGGCAGCGGCGTCAGTCCGCCGGAACTCACGTGGACGCAGTCGACGAGCGTCTTGACATGATGCAGCAGGCGGCACGTCTCGGCGACGTCGAGCCCGCCGGGCGCGTGATCGACGGCCGAGACCCGGACCTGAAGCGGTTTGCGGTCGGGCAGCGCGTCACGAACGGCCCGGGCGACCTCGACGAGGATGCGCGCCCGGTTTTCGGTGCTTCCGCCGTACATATCGGTCCGCCGGTTCGTGACGGGCGACAGGAACTGGTTGAGCAGATAACCGTGCGCCGCGTGGATCTCGACGAGGTCGAAGCCCGCGCGGTCCGCGCGAGACGCGGCCTCCGCGAACGCGTCGACGACGCGGCGGATCCCCTCGGGCGTCAGCTCCTCGGGGAGCCTCGAGTCGTCATTGTAGCGGAGAGGACTCGGGGCGTAGATTGTCGGGGCCTCTTCGGCCGTGCATTTGCGTCCCGCGTGGATCAGCTGGATGCCGATCGTCGCTCCGTACGAGCGGCACAGGTCGACGACGCGGCGCATCGGTTCGATCTGACGATCGTCCCACAGACCGAGGCAGCGGTCGGTGATCCGTCCCTCCGGAAGGACGCCCGTGGCTTCGACAATGATGAGGCCGGTTCCGCCCAGCGCCCGGGCGCCGTAGTGCGCGAGGTGGAAATCGGTCGCCATGCCGTCCCGCGTGCAGTACATGCACATCGGCGGCATGACGATCCGGTTGCGGATTTCAAGGCCTTTCAGAACGAACGGTTCGAGACACTTCAAGAGCCATTCCCCCTTTTTTTCGTTTTCTGTGTCGCGGGAACTGTCGCCGGTTCGGCGTTCTCACGAAGAACCGGACATTCCGAACGGAACGAGCCCCCCTGCGGATTGTACGATCCGGCGTCAGTATCGCCGATTGCGTCCCCGTTGACAAGGGAAATGACGGCGAAACCTCCCCGCCAATTCCGGCGTGCGTGTCGAAAGACGATCTTTCTTGACAAACACCGGCCGAAACGACAGACTTGCTTGAATCGGTAAAAAACATTAGCGAATCCCGGGAAGGGGGAATCCGGTGTGATGCATGCGCACGCGAGGAGCGCCGAAGAGGTCCTGGCGCATTTTGGCGTCGAGTCCGCAGCGGGCTTGTCTCCCGGACGCGCGGCGGAACTTCTCGAAACGCACGGTCCGAATGCGCTCGAACGGCAGGAGCGCATCCCCTGGTGGAAGGTGCTGGCCCGCCAGTTTCGCGGTCCGATGGTCTATCTGCTCGCCGGGGCCGCCGTCATCAGCTTCGGAATGAAGGAGCACCTCGACGGCGTCGCGATCCTCATCGTCATCCTGATCAACGGCATTCTCGGATTCGTGACGGAATACCGCGCCGAGCACGCCCTCGAGGCGCTTCGGCGGGTCACGACGCCCCATTGCCGGGTGCTCCGGGGTCGCGTGATGCGCGTTCTGTCGACGGCGGATGTCGTTCCCGGCGACGTGCTGCTGCTCGAAGGGGGCGACGTCGTTCCGGCGGACGCGCGGCTTGTCGACTGTTCGAACCTCATGGCGGGAGAGGCGGCGTTGACCGGCGAATCGGTTCCGGTGCGCAAAAGCCTCGACCCGCTCGCAGAGGAGACGGGATTGCCGGACCGGTCGAACTGCGTCTACACGGGGACGGCGATCGTGAAGGGGAGCGGAAAGGCCGTTGTCTTTGCGACGGGAGCGGAGACGGAACTCGGCAGGATCGGAACGCTGCTTCAATCCGTCGGCGAACAGTCCACGCCGCTCGAGGAGCGCCTCTCCCGCTTCAGCCGCTTCCTGATCCTCATCACCTTCGGCATCGCGGCCGTCGTGATTTTCGTGGGGATCGTGCAGGGGCGCGGCATTCTGTCGATGATCGAAACGGGTATCGCGCTCGCCGTCGCCGCCGTGCCGGAAGGGCTTCCCTTCGTGGCGACGATGACGCTCGCGCTCGGCGTGAGGCGCATGGCCGCGAAGAACGCGCTTGTGCGCAACCTTTCGGCCGTGGAGACGCTTGGGGCCACGACCGTTATCTGCACGGACAAGACCGGAACGCTCACGATGAACCGCATGACGGTCCGGATGACCGAAACGCCGGACGACCGGGCGCTTCCGCTGCTCCGGCGCGCCGCCGCCCTGTGCAACGACGCCGAGGTCACCGAACACGGCAGCGTCGGCGATCCGATGGAAGCCGCGCTGCTGCATTTCGTCGGCGACGAGGTCGCGGACATCCGGGCGGCGCACCCGAGGCGGTCGGTCGAGCCCTTCGATTCGTCAACGATGCGGATGATCACCTGGCATGACGGATGCGTCTGCCTCAAGGGGGCGCCGGAGCGCGTGCTCGAAGACGTCCCGTTCGTCCTGCTGAAGGGGGACGCCGCGCCGATGACCGAAGCGATCCGGGACGAATGGCGCGCGAAGGTGCGGTCGTCCGCGGAGCGGGGGATGCGCACCCTTGCGTTCGCCTTCGGTCCGACACGGGAGACGCTCGCCTTCGTCGGCTTCGCGGGAATCGACGATCCGCCGCGTCCGGAGGTCGCCGGGGCCGTATCGCAGTGCCGCGACGCCGGCATCCGGGTGGTCATGGTGACGGGCGACCACGTCGTCACCGCGGGGGCCGTCGCGCGCGAGATCGGAATCGTCCGCGACGGAGGCGAAATCATTCTCGACGGACGCGAGTTCGACGCGACGCCGCCGGAAAAGGCCGGTTCCATTTCCGTCCTGGCCCGGGTCTCGCCGGAACACAAGCTGCGACTGGTGCAGATGCTCCAGTCCTCGGGAGAGGTCGCGGCGATGACGGGCGACGGCGTCAACGACGCCGTCGCGCTCAAGCAGGCGGATGTCGGGATCGCCATGGGAATCCAGGGAACCGAGGTCAGCCGGGAAGCCTCCGACATCATCCTCCAGGACGACCGCTTTTCGACGATCGTCGAGGCTGTCCGGGAGGGGCGCCGGATCTTCGACAACATCCGCAAGTCGATCATCTACCTGTTGTGCTGCAATCTCAGCGAGGTCCTGTGCGTGCTGCTCTCGATCCTGCTCCGGTTCCCGAGCGTGTTTTCGCCGCTCCAGATCCTGTGGGTCAACCTCGTGACCGATGTTCTCCCGGCGCTCGCCCTCTCGCTTGACCCGGCAGAACCGGACGTGATGCGACGCCCGCCCAAGCTCCGGAACGAGGATATCCTCACAACGGCGCACAAACGGACGATCTTTGTCCAGGGAGCGCTCCTGACGGCCGCCGTTCTCGCCTCATACGGGCAGAGTCTGCATGGCGGGGCGGGCGACGCCGTTCGGGCGACGGAAATGAGCTTCCACACGCTGGTATTCGCGCAGCTCTTCTTCGTCCTGAACGTGCGCGGCGCGAGCCTCTTCCGTTCGCCCGGACAGCTCTGGTCCAACCCGTGGCTTCTTGCCGGCATCGCGGCGTCGATGGCCCTTCAGGTAGGAATCACGTTCGTCCCGGTGCTCGAACGCGTGCTGAACATCGTTCCGCTCACCCTGGGCGAATGGGGAATCGTGACGCTCTTTGCCGCGGCGCCCACCCTCCTGACGCAGGGAATCCGCTTCGAGAGGCGGAAATGAAGCGTCCGGTCGGGGCGTAAGGGTCGAAAAGCCGGATTTGACAGGACGCATGCCGGCGGAGTACAATTCACGGCAATTTTTACGAAGGGAGAGACGACGCATGACGATTCGTTCCACCGAACTGGCGTTCACGGGTTTCCGCATGACGATGACGCGCGACGACCCTCCCGGGGCGGTCGCCGTCTGAACGTGGACGGTTGGTGCGTATCCGGTCGGGGGTCTTCGCAAAAGGCGAGGGCCCCCGATTTTTTGTATCCTGACGCTGGGAGGGTGACGAATGAAGGTTCGGGTGCTGTTGCTTGGGTGCGGGAATGTGGGACGGGGATTGTGTTCGCTCTTTTCGGGAAAAGGAAAGGAGCTAGCGGAACGGTACGGCGTCGATCTGTCGCTGACGGGAGCGGCGACGCGGACGCACGGATGCGCGGTCGATCCCGATGGACTCGATCCGCGCGACGTTCTCTCGGGAAGGGCGTTTTCGACCCGTCCGTCCCGCGTCTCGACGATGGATCTCGTGGAAACCTCCGGCTACGACGTTCTGGCCGAATGCACCGTCACGAATCCCGAAACCGGCGAGCCCGCGCTCTCGCATATCCGAACGGCGCTCGAACGCGGAAAGAGCGTGACGACGTCGAACAAGGGGCCGATCGCGCTCCGGTTTCACGAACTGCGGGCGCTCGCGAAAGCGAGGGGCGCGCGGCTGCTCTACGAGGGAACCGTCATGGCGGGCACGCCGCTCTTTTCCGCGGCGCACCCGGGCTTTCTCGGAGCGGAGATCGCCTCGTTTGAAGGCGTCCTGAACGGCACCTGCAACTACATGATCGAACGCATGAAGACCGGGACGACGTTCGACGCGGCCCTCTCGGAAGCCCAGGCGAAGGGGTATGCGGAAGCGGAGCCCGGAACGGACCTCGGCGGGTGGGATACGGCGCTGAAGGCGCTGATCCTCGCGCAATCGTTTCTGGACTTTCCGCCGATGTCGCTCCGGGATGTCGACGTCGAGGGCGTGTACGGGCTGACCCCCGATACGCTCGTCGAAGCGGCGTCACGGGGCGGAACCGTGCGGTTGGTGGCGGCGGGTGAACGTCCCTGCGCCGGATCGGGAATCCGGCCGCGGATATCGGTTCGTCCGAAATTTCTGCCGGCGGACCATCCGCTCGCGAACCTGCCCGATACCGCGAACGGCATCGTCTTCTCATCTGATGCGACCGGACCGGTGAGCTTCATGGGCGCGGGGGCCGGCGGACCGCAGACCGCTTTCGCCGTGCTGCGGGACATCATCGATATCGCTACGGGAATGAAGGCCGGAAGGAAATAAACAGGCGGCGTACGGAAGTGCGTCCCCGCTGGGGGATGCGTTTCCGTACGCCGCCCGGTTTGTGTCGCGTCATCGCATGACGCCGGTCTATATGCGTGAGGCTTTTAACGCCACTGCCGGGCTACGTCCGTATAGACGTTCTGAAGTTCGTTCGCTCTTTTTTGAAGGAGGATGACATTCTTCAAGACGTTATTGGCCGCATTGAGAAGATTGTCGACGGGTCTGTTTTTCTTATTCATTTTCAACTCTCCCTTTAGAATAAAATGTGAAAGAATAAAGATCTCCTGAAAAGCCTCAATACGCTCCCGCTGCCTCGAAACTCCACGAAGCCAACGTCCCCGGCGCACGCGTTCATGAAATCAGGATATCCATGAAAACCGGAAGGCGACGCAGACCGGAACACGCAGCCGTGAATCGTTCGTTCCCGGCGTGCACGCCGTTTCCCCGATCGGGAGGGTGCGTCGGCTTCGTGCGTTCGCTGCGTATCGCCATGCCTCGTTTTCAACTGATATGATACACTGGGGGTTGAATTATGTCAATATGATTATGATATGGGCGTCGATTTTCTTTGTTGCACTGTTTTTATTTTGTTTTTCATTAAACTTGATGGGTGAGCGCCCCGGAACGGGATCAGCGGATCGGACGCGCCTCGGGAAGCGATGTCAAATCGCTTGCCCGGCGGCGTGTCAGGTTGGTTGTGTCGTACGAGGGAGCGAATCGAATCGATGTCCTGCGGAGTGATGCTGTGTGTGCGGAGAGACGAAAGGGACGCCGCTCAGGCGGCTGTCATTCCGGAGATAGTGCAATTAGGCGATGTCGCTGTTTTCGCGGAGGCGGCTGACGTCGCGTCCGTACCCCTCCTACAGGGATCCGAGCCGGGTTCCGAGGAAGAAGACGCCGATCCCGAGCGCGTTGTGCGCGATGAGGCGCCCCATTGCGAGAAGCATGCCCTCCTGCGCCATGTGCACCGTGTCGGAGATCAGCGACGAGAAGGTCGTGAAGGCCCCCATGAAGCCCACGAAGACGATTCTGCGGATATTCGGGTCGAGGTCCATCCGGCGCTCCGCCAGCGCGAGCAGCAGCCCGTAGAGGAAACAGCCCGTCAGGTTGACCGCGAGCGTTCCCCAGGGGAAGGAGCCTCCGGCGAAACGCTGGACGACGCCTGAGAGCGTGAAGCGCGCAAGGGTCCCGGCGGCCCCTGCCGCGGCGAGAGCGACGAATGTTCCTGTCATGAATCGGATCGTCCCTTCAGAAAGGATGGCGCTTCCACAAAAATACGCCCCTTCGCCGGAACTGCTTCCGGAAAAGAGGCGTCATCAGCCTGCGGAATGCGGCGGTTCGGGCGAACGCCATCGCCCCTGGATACGTGAATACTAAACGAGCCTTCCGGGTTCGTCAAGAAGCCGGAAGATCCCATGTGGTCGGACAGCGATACTGTCAATTTCTCGACCGTTCTCCGCCCCTCAGCGAACATCATCATGCATCCTGTTCGCCGGAGATTGTTTTCGATGACCGTGGATCAACCCCAAAGAACCGATCTGCCTCATCCTCGCCCTCAGCCGGAATGGCTTCTGCGCGCTGCACTTGAGTCCCTTCGCTCCCTCCTGTGCTGCTGCCTTTCCCGACAGCACTTTCCCCAACACTATCATCATTGCCGTTTCTCGTACGCTCAGGAAAAATCGCCCCTTGTCTTCATGGCATGACATTTTTAATGTTCCACTTTGATATAACCGTATCGCTGTCCGTCGCCCCGACGAAACTTTGCATTGACAAAACAAGAAAATAGATCTACATTTTTTCTCAAGAATAATATTAGAAAGAGGTGTATACAGTGAATCGAAGGTTTGTGTTTTTTTCTTTTATGGTTATGTTTCTTTTTTTCATTTCTGTTGGTTTCGCAGAGGAGAAAGGGTCAGTGAACATTGAGTTGTTTGGCGCTTTGCGTTCTGCTCTTTCGAGTCAATGCAAAGGAATTCAGCAGATTAACGCACAGGGGGATCCAGAAGCCTTCAACACCATTCCAAGAGTAGGAGGTAACTGGGAAGCCACCGGCGCAGGAACAATCAACGGTCAACGTCTCACAGCTAGAGGAAGCATTTCCATTGTTTCCTATATAGATACTGATGGTTATGAGGTAGTTACTCAACTTTCTCAGGTTTATGATGTATATGACTCTTATGGAAGATATATTGACAGATATAGTGAAAACGTAGCGTTAAATCTTAAAATAAATTTAAGGTGTTTTACCATACAAGACCAAAGTGTAAGAGATACTTATTCAATTGAAAGTGAAACATATGTTACCCGTCGGAGAACAGGAAATATAGATGGGAATACTATTGATTTCACATGGTATTATTCACGCGGAGGCAGTAACGGTAGTTCCGGTGGAGGAGGTTGTTCAACAGGAGCAATAATGCCACTAATGGCACTGCTTGCCTTGCCTCTTTTTATTCTTT
>CALMZW010000403.1 GCA_937870605.1 uncultured Synergistaceae bacterium | reverse complement strand
GAAGGAATCACGCGCGCGCCGGGGCACGGCAGGGTCAAGGCGCATCCGCAGCTCTTTCTCGACAGACTTTCCGATGAACACGGCTCTTTCGAGATACCGGAAGGATTCGGGGTGGACTATTGCATCGGCGACCGGATCGAGATCATCCCGAACCATGCGTGTCCGACGACGAACCTGTACGACGTCATGTATCTCGTCTCCGGTTCCCGGGTCGTTGATGAATGGCCCGTCCTGTGCCGGGGGAAGTCGCGATGAGGTCCGCGACGGAAGCATGAGGCTGTTTCTCGTTCGTCACGGGGAGGCCCTGCCGAAGACCGCCGATCCGCTGCAGCCGCTGTCCCCGGACGGGAAACGCTGCGCGTTCCTCGCCGCGGACGCGCTCCTGCGTGCGGGAGCGCGTCCCGTCACCCTCCTGCACAGCGAGAAAACGCGCGCGGTGCAGACGGCTGCGATCATCTCGTGCGAGCTGCCGGGACACCCTCCCGCACAGCTCCGGAAGGGGCTCGCCCCGGAAGATCCGGTGGACGGGTGGGCGATGGAAGCGGCGCTGGCGCGGACGGATATGGTGCTTGTGGGGCATATGCCGTTTCTTCCGCGGCTGGCCTCGCTCCTGGTCGCGAAGGACCGGGAGCGGGCGCAGTTCGCATTCGAAACGGGAGGAGTGCTTTGTCTGGAACGGATCGACTACGGGGCGTGGGTCGTTCGCTTTCTGTTCGCCCCGTCGCTTGCGTCGACGAGCGGGAACGGCGTTTCTACCTGATGGACTCCAGGAACGCGAGAAGTCTCCGGTTCAGGCGATCCGCGTCCTCCGTCATGACGAAATGTCCGCTCCCCGGCCATTCCTCGTATTCCAGCTCGGGATTCAGCGCGCGCAGGTATTCCCTGTGTCCGGGCAGCTCCTGACGCGCCGTGAATTCAGCGTAGACCGCAAGCGTCGGAACCTGAACCGGGCGTGCGTCGGTCCATCGCTCGAGACGCAGGAATTCGAGCATCGCGCTTCGCGCGACGTGCGGCGGCGTGGCGGACATTCGGGATCGGATCCAGTTTCGCATCGGTTCCGGCGTTTCCTGAGCGAAGAGCATGTCGATGAATGACGCGCGGGCCTTGTCGATGGATTCCGGGTTCGTGTCCGCGAAGGGCGCGCCGAATCCGGCGAAAAGCTTTTCCAGGGCGGCGCGTTCTTCGGGAGTCCGCGGAACGCGGCAATAGGCCCCGTCGACGTTGACCAGCGCGGCGACACGTTCCGGGCTTCGGAGCGCAAAGGCGCGTACGACATCCCATCCCAGGCTGTGCCCGACGAGGACGGCGCGCGTGATGCGCAGTCTGTCGAGGACGAGGGAAACGGAGTCGACAAAGAGATCTCGGGAATACGCGATCCGGGGCGCCGAACTCTGTCCGTGACCCGGAAGGTCCATGACGATGACGCGATGGTGTTTCGAGAGCGCTTCGGTCTGCCGTGACCAGAACGAGCCGTCACAGCTCCATCCGTGGACGAGAAGGACGGGAACGCCGCCGGCGCCGGAATCCGAATACGCAATCCGCGGCATCCCCGGGGCCGTTGCGTAGTGCGGCGCCGATAGGGCGACCGTCGGGAGAAGCAGGAAAAACACTGCCAGAGATACGCACAAGGTCCGTTCGCTGCGTTTCATGATGCACGCTCCTTTTTGGTTTGACGGGATTGAAAGCCTGCGGCGACTGAAAAACGCTCCGCAAGGCGTCCGGGATGCGGGAACGGGCGCCGCGCGGAGCGGTCGTTGCGGCATTTCTGTGGGACCTAAAGGTTTTGCCTCGGGGAAGAGAAGAGGTAGAAATCCGAAGGTTCCAGTTCTCCTTCCTCTATCCTGCATGCAGGGAGCGCCACGACGTCAGGGTCGGCGACAGCTTCGGGCGGTTCCTTCCATTTTCCGGATTCGAGACGTTTCAGGAGAGACTCCATTTTGGAGGTTTCCCCCGAGAATAATTTGAATTCGCCGTGCTCGTCACACCAGCGTTCCGCTTCGGTGAGTTCGTCGGTGGAGATACGCACCTTCCTGTTGATTGCGATGATCATATCTCCCAGAAAGGTGAGGGAGCTGAAATCCGAAAAATACAAAAAACGGACAAAGGGCTTCGCCCGTTCAACCTGAGCGCCTGAAACAAGGGTCGTCATATCTCGTATCCTCCCAATCGTCGGTGCCGTTTTTTGAGCGCTATCCGGTACATAAGGTAGCATATTCAGAATAAATAATCGAGTCTCAAGACTCTTTCGAGTCATGGATTATGCCTCAAATTTCTCCCGGCGTCAACCAAGAATGGCGTATGTGTAATGATGGCATCGGTTTGTCTTCTAAAAACGGTATTTTATATGTAGATTATATGAAACAATAAACAATTTTTGAATTCATTGCGCGGGCACTGGTCGTTTCCGACCGCGGCAGTCCAGACCGTGACGTGATTGTTTGAACCTGCGACGGAGACAAATCCGGACGATGGCGTGACTCATTCAGATCGGGAGCATTCGAAGGGTTGAGGAGAGACAGGTTCACGCGGCTTATTGGACTTCTCGGGTTCCCGCGTTTTCAGAGACGATGCGCCGATGTTCCGAAGGGATGCAGGAACCATCGTTTGTAACGGGATTTCCCTGGGCGGCGCCGGCTGTTCCCCTGTAATACGAACGCCCTGCGGCGACGTTGCCTGTTGTGCGCCCGTCATGCCGTTTCGTTTGCTGTCGAATCATCGGTGGACACGGGGCGTTCGCGGTCGGGCCGGAGTCCGAAAAACAGGAAACCCTTGATTTCTCAAGGGTTTTTGCGTGGCGTGGGTGTTATGGATTATGATGGATGGCGGAGGGCAGAGGATTCGAACCCCTGGTGCTGAAAGCACAATTGATTTCAAGTCAACCGCCATAGACCACTCGGCCAGCCCTCCGACCGCGGCCATTATACAAAATTCCCGCGGGAGCCGCCACTGCGAGAGTCGAAACATCGCGGAGAAAACGCCTATGTGAGATCCTGTGCGCCCATTTCGGGTGTCCCAAACCGTTTTTTCGGGAGGATGAGATCGATGTCGAAGGACGAAATCGTTCGCGAGTATGTGTGCCGTCCGTCATCCGTCGCCGTGGTCGGCGCGTCGCCGAAGGAGGATCGCCCCGTGTCCGGGGTGATGCAATACTGCATCGCGCACGGATTCCGGGTTTTCCCGGTCAACCCCCAGTACGCCGGGAGCGAGATTCTCGGGCAGCCCTGTCGCGCCGATCTGCGGGAGCTTCCGGTTGTTCCCGACATCGTTGCGCTGTTCGTTTCCGCGAAGGGGCATGCGGCGGTTCTGGATTCGCTGCGCGCGATGGACGGCCCCCGGAAACCGGTCGTGTGGATGCAGCCGGGGGCGGAGGACGATGCAAGCGCGATGGCGTTCCATGAGGCCGGATTCGAAGTCGTCCGCGATGATTGCATCATGCGCGCGCATCTCAGGGAGTGTTCGTCCGCCGCGAAGAAGTGAATGGGACCTTCGACCGGCATCTCAGGAATGAATATAAATTTTCCTCCTTATGGTATATAATTTCAGACGATGAAGGGTATTTTGTCGCGAATGGGGGGACGTCTCGTGCACAGGGAAGTTCCGGTAACCTTGCGCGTCCGGTATGGCGAAACGGACCAGATGGGCGTCGCGTATTACGCGAATTATCTGACGTGGTTCGAGGTCGGGAGGACGGAACTCTGCCGCGTTCTGGGGCGTCCGTACGACGTGTGGGAACGGGAAGGGATCCTTCTTCCCGTTGTGGAAGCGCACTGTCGGTACAAGCATTCCGTCCGGTACGACGAGGAGATCGTCGTGTGCACGAGTTTCGGCGAACTGACCCCCGCGTCCCTTTCATTCCGGTGCCGCATCCTTCGGAAGAGCGACGGCAGGCTTGTCGCCGAGGGGTGGACGAAACACGTCTTCGCAGGCGTTTCGGGCAAGATCATACGAGGCGGTAATCCCATGGCGGATTGGATCAGGAAGCAGATTGATTCTCGAGATGGAGGTGGCGAAAACGGTGAGTACACGTGCGATTCTGTTGGGAAATGAAGCGATCGCCCGGGGTGTCGTCGAGGCTGGATGTCTCGTCGCGGCGGCCTATCCCGGAACACCGTCGTCGGAGATTCTCCCCGCAATTGCGGGGTACGCTGACGAACTGGGCGCAAAAACCGTCGTCGAATGGGGCGTCAACGAGAAGGTCGCGTTCGAGATGGCGGTCAGCGCGGCCTTTACCGGGGTCCGCTCGTGCGCCGTCATGAAACAGGTGGGCCTGAACGTCGCGGCCGACCCGTTCATGAGTGCGGCGCACTTCGACCTCAGAAGCGGAATGCTGCTGATCTGCGCCGACGATCCGGGCCCGCACAGCTCCCAGACGGAGCAGGACAGCCGGTTCTTCGCCATGTTCGCGAAGATTCCGTGCTTCGACCCCTGCGACGCCGTCGAGGCAAAGGCGATGGTCTTCGACGCGTTCGATCTCTCCGAGAAACACAACATCATCACGATGCTCCGTCCGAGCGTCCGCGTGGATCACTGCCGTCAGGACGTGGAACTCGGCGACATCATCGCGAGGGATCAGGGATTCCGTTTCGAGAAGGATCCGCTCCGCTGGACCTGCCTTCCCGCCGGAGTCAAGATCAACCACCCGAAGCTCAACGCAAAGAACGACGCGATCCGGGAAGAGTTCGAGACGGACTATGCCCGGTACAATTACGAAGTCAAGGCGTCCGGACAAGCGAAACTCGGCGTGATCACGTCGGGCGTTCAGTTCTCCGTCGTGATGGATATCCTCAAAAGCTGGAAACGCAACGATATCGACGTTCTCAAGATCGGAACGCCCTACCCGCTTCCGGTTCGCATGGTGACCGACTTCATCGACCGTCATGAGAACGTGCTCATCCTCGAGGAAACCTACCCGGTCATGGAGATGCAGCTTCCCGACCGCACAAAGGTCCAGGGAAGATGGAACAAGATCGTTCCGGGCGCGGGCGAACTGCTGCCGGAAGTCGTCGAAGGGCTGCTTGTGAAAGTCCTCGGCGGGCAGGAAACCGTTACAGCGGATGCAAACCTCAAGGCTGCGCTCGAGGAGCTGCGGATCACGCCGCGAAAGCCCATGCTCTGCCCCGGATGCCCGCATCGCGCGAGTTTCTTCTCGATCCGGCAGTCCCTGCCGGCTGCGATCAACCCGTCGGATATCGGATGCTACACGCTCGGGATCAACCAGAAGGGCGTCGACGCCGTCATCGACATGGGAGCTTCCGTCACGATCTCGTCCGGCTTCTTCATGGCGCAGAAGGCGAGCGGCATGGACGCGAAACCGATCGTCGCGACGATCGGGGACTCGACCTTCTTCCACATGGGAATCCCGGGGCTCGTGAGCGCCGTGTACAACAGGCACGCGCTCGTGCTCGCGATTCTCGACAACGGCATCACCGCGATGACCGGCGGACAGGCGAATCCAGCAGTCGGCGACAAGCTCCGCAAGGGAGACAAGGGCGCGGTCGTCGACATCGAGGGCGTCTGCCGCGGCTGCGGCGTTTCGTTCGTCAAGACGGTGAAGGCGTACGACGTGAAAGCCGGGAAGGACGTCATCAAGGAAGCGTGGGAGCACGCGAAGGCGAACCAGACTCCGGCCGTCGTCATCTTCCGGCATCCCTGCATGCTGCTGCGCCAGAAACAGGATACGATTCCCGTCCGTGTGAACCACGACGCGTGCGTCGGGTGCAAGTTCTGCATCAACTTCTTCAACTGCCCCGGGCTCGTGTTCGACGAAGCGAAGAAGAAGGCCGTCATCGACGAACGCTTCTGCGTGTCCTGCGGCGTGTGCCGGAATGTCTGCCCCCATGGGGCCATCGTTTCGACGGAGGGGGAATAGCTCATGCAATACGTCATCGTCGGCATCGGCGGACAGGGGATTCTCTTTTCGAGCAAGGTTCTCGGAAAGATCGCCCTTTCCCGCGGCGAGAGCGTCATGGGCAGCGAAGTCCATGGCATGGCGCAGCGCGGCGGGTCGGTCATCAGTCATTTCAAGATCGGGCAGTACAAGAGTCCGCTCGTGAAAGCGGGCGAGGCCGACGCCCTGCTTGCGTTCGACCAGAACGAAGCCGTCCGCAACCTGCATTTCCTGAGGAACGGCGGATCGCTGATCGTGAACGTCCATGACGCCGCGGCGCTGGGAAACGAGCACCTGAAGGCGTATATCCGGGAGCACGATATCCGCGTGTATCCTCTCGAAGGATATGAGCTGCTGAAGAAACATATGAACGGCAATTTCCTCTTTCTGAACGTCCTCATCGTGGGCGCCATGTGCGGCGCCGGCGTGGGCAACGTGAGTTACGAAGAGGTGCGGAACGCGGTTCGGGAGCTTTCGCCCGCGAAGTTTGCGGACGCGAACATGAAGGTCCTCGAACTCGGGTATGAGGCGCTCAAGGGCGTCTAGCCCCGGGAAGCGGACATCAGAGGGGGCTCCGACGGGGCTCCCTCTTTTTGTTCGGGGCTTCACGCTCGCGGAGACGCTGATCGTTCTGGCCATTTTGGGCGTCTGCGTGACGATGAGCCTCGTCGCGCGGCCGGAGGTCACGGATGCATCGAGCCCCGCGCACCCGGTCGTTCGCGAGTCGGAAGCCTTCGCTTCGTGGTTGCGGAGGGTGTTCATGAAGGCGTCAATGACCGGCCGGTATTTCTACATGCATCCGGGAACGCAGCCGGCTTCAAGGATTCGGGTGTTCTGGACGAATCCGGACGAGACGGAAGTCTACGATACGGGCGAACGGTGTTTCCTCGCCAACCGGGGGATGTATCGCGATTCATGGTATAGTCCTGTCTGGAACACGTTCTCTCCTTCCTTTACGCTGACGGCGTTTGCCGGGCGGGGAGGAGGAACGCCGGTCCGGTACATTGTGGTTACTCCGAATTGCCTTGTTTCGGTGCGAAATACGGCTCCTCCGGATTGAAATGGAGGGATAATGGGAGTATAAGTCGTTGATGTTGATGAAAACGCCCTCACGGCGGAACGCCGGGGGCGGCGGATTTTGACAGGAGGTTATGGACGGAATGGCGGCAGTTGTTGCAAAACCCTGGTGGCGGGAAACGGTGGAAACGATCCTGTGGGCGCTGGTGCTCGCGTTGATTCTGCGGACGTTCGTCGTGCAGGCGTTCTGGATTCCGAGCGGATCCATGGTTCCCACGCTTCTCCCGGGAGACAGGGTGCTCGTGGCGAAGTTCTGGTACTGGTTCCAGGAACCGAAGAGGGGCCAGATCATGGTTTTCAAGTATCCGGTGGACCCGCAGCGCGACTTCGTGAAGCGCATCGTGGGGCTTCCGGGGGATGTCATCGAAGTGCGGGACGGCGTGGTGATCGTGAACGGAACCTCGCTCTCCGAGCCCTATGTCCGCAACCGCGACATGTTCACGTTGACGGAAAGCACGGTCTTCCCGAAAATACCGTTCACCGTTCCGAAAGATTCTTTCTTCGTGATGGGCGACAACAGGCCGAACTCGCAGGACAGCCGTTTCTGGGGGTTCGTTCCGAAGCAGAACGTTCGGGGGCCGGCTTTCGTGCGGTATTGGCCTCTCGACCGTCTCGGCCTGATGGAATAGGGGGCTTCGATGGCGCGAACCGTCTGGTTCCCGGGGCACATGGCGAAGGGGACCAGGAAGCTCTCGGAGCTTTCGGGAAAGCTGGATCTTCTCCTCGAAGTCCGCGACGCGCGGGCTCCCGAGGCGACGTCTTCGCCGATGGTCCGGAATCTGTCGCGCGAGATTCTCGTCTGGACGATCCTCGCGAAGCGGGATCTTGCCGCCGAGGAGACGACGAAAGAATGGCTCCGTTTTTTCGAGAAGCGCGGAGGAAAGGCGTGGGCGCTGAACCTGCTGGCGCCGAAAGTCGACGCGCTTCGCCGTGCGCTCGTTTCGGTTGCCCCGCCCCATCGCGAGGCGCGGCTCGCCGTCGTCGGCATTCCGAATGTCGGGAAGTCGCTCCTGCTGAACGCGCTTGTCGGGAAAAGCCTGGCGAAAGTCGGCGGAATCCCGGGCATCACGAGAGGAGTGGCCTGGTTCAAGGGAAGCGGGCTGCTTGTCGTCGACTCTCCGGGGATTCTCGATCCGCATTCCGGCGAGATCGCGCATCGAAAGCTCGCTTGGCTTGGGTGCAGCAAGGCGGATGTCATCGGCGGGTTTGACGTCGTCGCGATGGAGCTCATCGCGTTTCTGAAGACGACCCGTCGCTGGAAGCTGATCTTCGACGCCTGGGGCGTGCCGGACGAGGAGGAGAGCGCGGACGAAACGCTGGAGCGTATCGGCCGCCGTCTCGGATGCCTGGTTGCCGGAGGCCGTGTCGACATGGAGCAGGCGGGACGACGGCTTGTGGATGCGTTCTCCAGGGGAGCGCTCGGTCCCGTGAGCCTGGAGTCGCCGGAAGAGGACGCGTGATGTCGGAGCGAACCATCGGCGCGGACGAGGCCGGACGAGGGCCTCTCGCCGGCCCCGTCGTCGCGGCGGCGGTCATCCTTTCCGACGCACAGCGGGATGAACTTCTGAAAAAAGGGCTTGCGGATTCCAAACGCGTGTCCGCGCCGCGAAGGGAGGCGCTCTTTCGTCTCATGAACGACCTTGGAGTGCGCTGGGCCGCGCAGGCGGCGTCTCCGGAACGGATCGATTCGATGAACATCCTCCGCGCGTCGCTCTGGGCCATGGGACAAAGCGTCCGGAAAATCGCCCGCGACGGAGACTGCGTCCTTGTCGACGGACCGTACGAAATTCCGGGTCTGTCCCTGGAGCAGCAGGCGATTCCGCACGGAGACGCGCTCGTTCCCGACATTTCCGCGGCGTCGATTGTCGCGAAGGTCCTCCGGGACCGGGTGATGGTGCGTCTCGACAGGATCTTCCCGGGGTACGGGCTTGCGGGACACAAGGGATACCCGACAGCCGCCCACTATGACGCGATCGCGCGTCTGGGACCGAGCGCGATCCACAGACGGTCCTTCCGGCTGTTTCGTCCATGAGCCCGCAGATCGGCGGCATTCAGGGGTCGCCCGGCTCCCAGGAAAACCTTCGTCAGGTCGAAACGTCCGGAAAAGAGCCGCTCGGGCGTGCGCTCGAACGCGCCATCGCCGACGGAAGCACCGTCGAAGGAGTCGTGCTGGAGGCCGGGGACGGGGAGTATCTCGTCCGGGTTCTCGGCCGGAACCTTCGTGCGCTGGCGACCCTTCCCCTCTTTCAGGGACAGCATTTCCGGGCGGTGTTCGATTCGAGCGGAGAGGTGCCGCTCCTTCGCCTCACCGAGCAGGAAACCGCTCTCCTCGGCTCCCTTCCGGAACAGGATCGCGACGTCGCCGCGGCGCTTCTTTCCCGGGGCCTGCCGATACGGCAGGACGCGCTCGCCCTGATCCGGACCGCATGGTTTCGGGCGGGGGGAGATCCGGACACGCTCGGCTCGTTCGTGGAGCTCTGGGCGCGCGGAATACCGCTCTCTCCGGAGGCCGCCCGCCTCGTTTCCCAGTATGCCGGAATGTCCGCCCAGGATGTTGCTTCCGTGTGGAAAAAGATCCGCGAGGATCTCAGACGAAAGCTGCATGACGGGGAAAGCCCGAAGGATGCGATCGAAGCGTTGCGTGAAGGCGACGACGATGTGGGCGCGTTTTTGCGCGCGCACAGCCATCTGTCCCGTCCGCCCCGCGAGGGGATCGATCCGTCGCTGCTGGCCGCCGCGTGGTGGCCGGCGGGAGACGAAAGAGCCCCGATGCTCGCCCGGGTGACGGTCTCTTCGGGACAGGCCGGAGAACGTCCCTTCTATCGTCTGCTCTTCAATGTCGAAGGCGATGCGATCGGTCCGATCGAGGGAGACGTGGAAAGCGACGGGAAAGCGCTTGTCCTGACATTGTCCGCGGACCGGATGTCCGGATTCGAGGCGCTCCGCTCCCGGAGGCACATCCTTCGCGACTCCTTAGAGGATCTTTCGATGACGGTGCAGCATGTCGGCGTCCGACAGGGAAAGCGTTCCGTCCGGCGCGGCGAACGGAGGCTGGACGTACAGGCATGAGCGCGAAGCGGAAACAGCGGGAACGGGCCGTCGCCCTGGAATACGAAAAGAGCGTCGATGAAGCGCCGCACGTTACGGCGAAAGGGGAGGGCTTCGTCGCGAAGCGGATCATCGAAATCGCGCGCGAAGCGAACGTCCCCATCGTCGAAGATGCGGCCCTCGTGAGCGCTCTGCTGGCGCTCGAAATCGGGCAGGATATTCCCGGAGAACTGTACGAAGCCGTCGCGCGCGTGCTTGCGTTCGTCTACAACATCGACCGGGAGATGCGGCCGAGGCCATGACGGCGCCGCATCTGGAACTCGGGCGGCGCGGCGAGGACGAAGCGGCGGTTCTTCTTTCCCGTCAGGGGTTTCGCGTCCTCGGGCGGAATATCCGCAACCGTTGCGGGGAGATCGACATCGTCGCGATGGACGGGGACGAACTGGTCGTCGTCGAGGTCCGCGTCCGCAGCATCGGAGAGATCATGTCTCCCGAGGACTCCGTCGGCCCGAAGAAGATCCGGAAGCTTGTCCGCGCCGGAACGCTCCTCGTGGAATCGAAAAACTGGCAGGGGCCCTGGCGGATCGACCTCATCGCAATGACCGTCGACAGAAAAGGGGAGTGGAACGTGGAACACTTTCGCGACATCACCGACGGAGCCTGGCGTCCGTGAGCTCCGTCCACGGAATCACCCTTCGGGGGATCGAGGCCGTCCGTGTCGAAACGGAGGTCGAGATCACCGGAGGTCTCTTCTCGATGTCGATCGTCGGCCTGCCGGACGCGGCGGTCCGCGAATCTCGGGAACGGGTTCGCGCGGCGCTCCGGACGGAAGGGCTCCAGATTCGCGGGCGTGTGGCGATCAACCTCGCGCCGGCGGATCTCCCCAAAGAGGGAGCTCTTCTGGATCTTCCGATCGCACTAGGGCTTGCGGCGGCGCTCGGCGCCGTTTCGGTTCCCGAAGGGGCGCTCTTTCTCGGGGAGCTTTCGCTCGACGGAAGACTGCGGCGGGTTCGGGGTGCGGTTCCGGCCGCCATTCTCGCCCGGAAGCTCGGCGTCCCTCTCTACGTTCCGGAGGAAAACGCACGCGAAGTATCCCTCGTTTCGGGCGTCCGGGCATACGCCGTTCCGGACCTGGCGACGCTCCTCGCCGCGTTTCGGGGGGCATCGGTCCTTTCGCCCGTGGAGCCGGTCGCACCGGAGGATGAGGATGTCCGCCCCGATCCGGATTTTTCCGATATCCGAGGGCAGGCTTCCGCCAGACGGGCGCTCGAGATAGCGGCCGCAGGGCACCACAACGTGCTCCTTGTGGGATCTCCCGGAAGCGGCAAGACGATGCTCGCGCGTGCGCTGCGCGGAATCCTTCCGCCTCTTTCCGACGCGGAACTCCTCGAAACCCTGCTCGTCCAGAGCAGCGCCGGCTCGCCCTACGCCGGAGGGAGAGCCCGTCCCTTCCGCGCCGTTCACCATACCGCGAGCACGGTGTCCGTCTGCGGCGGAGGGCACTCCGTTTCGCCGGGCGAAGTGACGCTCGCGCATCGGGGCGTCCTCTTCCTGGACGAGTTCACCGAATTCCGGCGGGACTTGCTCGAAGCGCTCCGTCAGCCTCTCGAGGATGGACAGATCACCGTGAGCCGGGCCGCGGGGAGCGTTCAGTTTCCCTCGCGTGTCCTCCTCGTGGCGGCCTGCAATCCCTGCCCCTGCGGGTGGTATGGCGACCCAGTCGAGCGGTGCTCCTGCTCCGCTTCGGACGTCGACCGATACCGGCGGAAGCTCTCCGGCCCGATCATCGACAGGATCGATATGTATGTGTCCGTCCCCCGGCTGCTGCCCGAGGAACTCATGTCCGTCGGCGACACGACGCCGGAAGACAGCGCGTCCATACGCGCGCGGGTCCGGAAGGCGCGGGAGGCGCAGCTGCTTCGATGGGAGCCGTCCGGATTCCACTGCAACGCAGAACTTCCGGAACGTCTTCTGCGAAAATCCATCGGCCTCTCCGCCGAGGCCCGCGCGTTCCTCTCCGGAATCGCCGGATCCCTTCGGCTTTCCGGACGCGGCATTTCACGCGTCCTCAAGGTCGCCCGTTCCATCGCGGACCTCGCCGGGTCGCCGGACATCTCCAGGGCGCACGCAGCGGAAGCCCTCGCCTACCGGAAGGGAGGACTCCCGGTATGACATCCTCC
>CALMZW010000402.1 GCA_937870605.1 uncultured Synergistaceae bacterium | reverse complement strand
TCAGGAGCCGTGAAACAGACGGAAGGGATCTTTTCGCGAACGATAGGAAGGCCCCTGCGACAATTGTCGCAGGGGCCTTTTCCGTCTGTTGCCGCAACTTCGGGAATCGACATCGCGCAAAGCCCCGCGCCGGGCTCGACTCCGGAGAACCGCGCGCGGCACGTTCCTCCTCTTTATATGTCTATACGAACCAGAACGCCAGCAACCCGGCGAAGAGAAGGGACGGCAGCATGTTCAGCACCGGAATCTTCCTGATCCCGAGAATCGAGATTCCCATCCCGATCAGGAGGATGCCGCCCGTCGCGGTGATCTCGGCGACGACGCCCGGAAGGAGAACGGACTGGAGCGACCGCGCCAGCAACGCCAGCGTCCCCTGGTAGAGAAACACGGGAATCGACGACGAAAGCACCCCGATCCCCATCGACGCCGCCAGCGCGACGGAGGCGACCCCGTCCATGACGGCCTTCGTCGCGAGCAGCGTATGCGTCCCGTGAAGCCCCTCCTCGAACGAGCCGAGGATCGCGACCGACCCCACGCAGAAGAGCAGCGACGACGTCACCATCCCGTCGGAGAAGCCTTCGCCGCCGATTCGCAGCGTCTTTTTCAGACGGTCCACGAGCCGGCCCGCGCGATCTTCCAGTTGCAGCGCTTCGCCCAGGATCGTCCCGAGAACGATGCTGCCCACCATCAGCAGAAGGTTCGCCGACTTTTGCGCCATGCTCAGGCCGAGAAAGAGCGTGACGAGCCCCATCCCCTGCAACGTCGTCTCCATGATCCGCTTCGGGAAGCGGGAGGTCAGCAGGATGCCGGCCGTCCCGCCGATCAGGATCGCGCCGCTGTTGAGCGCCGTACCGAAGAGGGGTATGTGCGAAAAGAAATCCAGCATGTCGAACACCTCGTGTTGATGCGATTCAACTGCGTTCCATGTGAAAAGGAAGTATAGGGGATCGGATGCGGAAGTCAAGCAGTCGGCCTGCATTTTCCATTCTATTTCAATATTCACCGGAATCCGGCTGCATTTCTCGACGTCGGGCGGCGGCATGCATTCGCCCCGCTTCCGTGGTATTCTGTCGCCGGAAGCGGGGCGCGGGACGTCCTGCTGACAAGGAGGACCTGTTCATGACGCTGACGCAATCGCTGCGGACCATGCTCACATCCGCCGGGGCCGGTCTCGTCGGGGCCGCCGACCTCCGGTCGATTCCGGGACGCGATCGGCCGGATCTTCCGGTCGGCGTTTCGATCGTCGTCGCGCTGACCCCCCGGATCATCGCGGGAATCTCCAACGGGCCGACACACGAGTACGAAGGGGAGTACAACCGTTCCAACGCCCTGCTGACGGAACTCGCCGAAAAGGGCGCGGCCTTCCTGAGAGAAGCCGGATACACGGCGGAAGCCTATGCCGCATCGACCGGGAATTACGATCGCCTCACGTGGACGTCGCCGCTGCCCCACAAACTTGCGGCCGTGCGGTCCGGCCTCGGATGGATCGGGAAGTCGGACCTGTTCGTCACGAAGGAGTTCGGTTCGGCCGTGCGGCTTTCGACGATCCTGACGAACGCGCCGCTGGAAACCGGAGATCCGGTGGAGGTTTCAGGGTGCGGATCGTGCAGCGAGTGCGTGAAGGTCTGCCCGGCGCACGCCCCGTCGGGCCGGACGTGGCGTGCGGGGCTGCACCGGGACGAATTCGTCGACATTCACGCCTGCGCCGCGGAATTGCTGCGGCTCAAGGAAGAACACGGCTTCGGCCACACGATCTGCGGCAGGTGCATCGCAGCCTGCCCGTGGACGAAACGGTGGCTCGCGGCGAATGGGGCCTGACGCTGCGGGGACGCCGCTATAGCGGCAGTTTTCCGACGGCGGCGGCGTACACGGGGATGCTCGCCGATTGCGTCCCGTCCACCGAGTCCGGAAGGCCCAGTATCCGCGCAACTTCCTCGTCGTCGAACGCCCCGACGCCGCAGACGCCGCATCCCACAGGGGCGGCCGCGAGGTAGAGATTCTGGCAGACGTGCCCCGCGTCGAGAAAGAAATACCGCCATGCGCGTTCCTTGTATCGCCATTCGGAGCGATAGGTCACGGCCGTCCAGAAGAACAGCGCGGCCGCGGAGAGGAGGAACGTCTGTCTGTGGCAGGCCGTCACGAGCCGTCCGATGAGACGCGTGTCCGTCGAACACTCGACGAGTTCGTGCGCGGACGCAAGGTAGCGGTAGATCCCCGGCGCGATTCCCGCCACGCGCGAAAGAGCGAGGTAGGTCTCAAAGGGGTGGCGGCACCCGGCGGACGGAACGGTCCGCAAGGTCACGTTGCGCTCCGGCCACAGGCTGCGCACCCCTTGCGTCGCCCAGAGAAGCCATGAGAGTTCTTCGGGTTCCAGCGGGATGTCCGCATAGCTTCGGACGCTCCGGCGCTCCTCGATGGCCGCACGCAGGTCGGTCGGCGGGACGCGGCATTCCCGGGGCGACGGGAGCGATACGCGCCGCGCGTCCGGCGCGGGCTCCAGTTCGTATGGCGGCTGGGGGAGCATCTTTTCCTGATCCGATTGCTGCGGCATATTCCGGTACCATGTCGCCCGGATGAAATCCTTCCCGGCGGAGTTCTGCCCGCTCATTGCGTCACGTCCCTTCCGGAGTTTTTCCCAGTCTATCACGATTTGCGCTGCCGGAAAGAGCGATTCCGCCGCCCGTGTGATATGCTTTATTTTCGGGCACAACACAGGGATACGGTCCCATCCGCTGGAAAGGATATCATTTCATGTCGTCTCGATGTACCGAACAGGACCATCGCCTCAAACCGGACTTCGAAGCTCCCCTTCCGATGAAGCGCGCGCATATTCTGTATGCAATCCTCGTGAGCGCCTATTTCATGAGCCTTCTGCTCCGCATCTCGGCGTCCGTGGTGCTTCCGATGGAGGCCGTGCGCCTTGGAATGAGCGCTACGATGACCGGACTCATTTCGAGTCTTTTCTTTTGCTCGTATGCGGCGATGCAGTCCGTTTCCGGGTCGCTTCACGACAGCTTCGGCCCGGTCCGGGTCGTCGCCGCGGCGCTTCTCGCAACGGCGACCGCGTGCCTGCTGATGCTCCCCTCCCGCACGCCGGCGCTCCTCGCGTTGTGGCGCTTCTTCTCGGGTTTCGGCGTCGCGGCGATGTACTCGGCGGTTCTGGTCTTCATGGCGTTCGCCTTTCCGGCCGCGCTCTACTGCCGCTACGCGGGAATCAACTACGCCGTCGCGAACCTCGGCGCCATCACGTCCGTCGCCCCTCTGGGCTTCGCGATCGATACGCTCGGCATCCCCGCGACCTTCTCGCTGCTTTCGTGCATCTGCCTCTTCCTGGCCTTCCTTCTGTTCTCGAACCGCACGAGCGATCCGACCCGGATGTCCGCCGCGATGCGGGAACCGGGCGGACGGAACGGCATCGCATCCCTCGCCGCAGGACTCCGGAACGCCTTCGTCCGCATCATGCGCGACCGGAAGCTGCGGGGCATCCTCATCCTCTGGGCCCTCTCCGCGGCCGCGTTCCTCGCGCTCCAGGGACTCTGGATCGTCTCGTGGTTCGCCGCTGCCTACGACATCCCGGCCGTGAGCGCGCGCTTCTGGGCCACGTCGTTCGGCATCGGGATGATGGCCGGGGCGCTGCTGACCGTGAAGGTCACCGCCGCGTCCGGGCAGTTGCCTCGTCTGATCCGGCTCTCCTGCTGGGGGAACACGCTCTGCTGGGCCGCGCTCGTCCTCGCGATCGGGCTCCGGCTTCCGATTGCGGTCGCCGGGGGCGCGAGCCTGCTTCTCGGCGTCTCGTGCGCGATCCGCGACGTCTTCACGATGGGGGGCGTCAACGATCTTTCGGACCCGCGCGAGAAGGGCGCGATCTTCGGGATGATGAACATGCTCGTCGTCGGAACGGCCGTCGCCTTCCAGTTCGGGACGGGATGGATCATCAACCGCTTCCCGGGGGCGCTTCCGGGAACGTACGACGCGACCGGGTATCTCGTGTGCTTCGGAGGGATCGTCGCGCTGCTTTTCGCGAGTCTGTCGGCGCTGCGGGTTCTGCCCCGGGATCGCCTCCGCTGACGGAAGGAAGACGCCATGTCCCTTTCGAAAAACAATCTCCGCGCGCTCCTTTCGGACCGTTCGTTCCCGATCTTCCTGTTCCTCGTCTCCGCCTATTTCCTCGGAATCTTCTTCCGCATTTCGGCCTCCGTCGTGATGCCCATGGAGGCGGAGCGCCTCGCGATGAGCGCCGCGATGACGGGCTTCATATCGAGCCTTCACTTCTATTCGTACGCGCTCATGCAGCCCGTCGCGGGCGTCCTTCACGACCGTTTCGGCCCCGTGCGCGTCGTTACGGCCGGACTGTTCGTGACGGCCCTTTCGAGCCTCCTGATGACCTTCGTGCGGACCCCGCTGACGCTCGGCGCGTGGCGCCTCCTCTCCGGCCTCGGCGTGGCGCCGATGTACGCGGCGACGCTCGTGTTCCAGTCCTTCGCCTTTCCGCAGGAACGATACTGCTTCTACGCCGGCGTCAACTTCGCGTTGTCGAACCTGGGCGCCATCATCTCGGTCGCTCCGCTCGGCTACGCGCTCGACAGATTCGGCATCACGGCGACGTTCGGGCTTCTGACGCTCGTCAGCCTCGCGGTCACCGTCGTCCTCGGCAGGTCGGCGAAACACGACCCGCTGCGCGAACTCGCTTCCCGAAAGGAGCGCAAACCGCTGTCGGCCCTGTTCCCGGAAATATGGGACGCGCTGCGCTACGTGCTGCGATACCGGAGAATGCGGGGGCTCCTGATCCTCTGGGCGATCTCCTCGGCGTCCATGCTGACCTTCCAGGGGCTCTGGGGCGTCTCGTGGTTCATCGCCGCCTACGGCGCGGAACCGGGCGCGGCCCGTTTCTGGGCGTCGATGATCAGCTTCGGGATGATGCTCGGACCGCTGATCACGGGCGGGCACATCATCCGTCCCGAGACGCTGCCGGGTTCGATCCGGAACGTCTGCATCGGCAATACGCTGAGCTGGGGGCTTCTCTTCGGCGTTGTGGCGATGGGCTTTTCGCTCGAGGTCGCGGGGATCGCGACGCTGCTCGTGGGCGTTACCTCGGGAATGCGGGGCGTGTTCGCGATGGCCGGCGTCAACGCCCTTGCGCGCACCGGAAACAAGGGGGCGATCTTCGGCGCGATGAACATGATCGTGGTGTTGATGGCCGTCGTGTTTCAGTGGGGGACCGGGATCATCATCAACTTCTTCCCGGGCGGCGCGCCGGGGACCTACACGGCCGCAGGGTATCTCGCGGGCTTCTCGGCCGTCTTTCTCGCGATGGCGACGAGCCTGCTCTCGCTCCGGCTTCTCGGAAAGGACCCGCTCGGATAAAAAAAAGCCGTTCCCTCCCGGAATTTTCGGGAGGGAACGGCCCGGTCGCACAAAAAAAAGCCGCCCCGTTCGGCGGGAAGACCGTCACTTATTCGAGCGGAATTCGTCCATCCAGGCCTTTTTGATCTCCGCGAGGCGAATCGTTCCCTTGAACGTGCGGAACACCCGGCCGAAACGGAGGAAATCCGGCTTCGCCCCCTTGGAGACGCTGCTCCTCGCCTCGGTCAGGAAGGTCTTCCGGATCTCTTCGGCGCACTCCAGAGCGCGGTCGCTCTTGAGTTCCATCGTGACGCAGCAGGAGTCCTCGTGTTCGCTGACCAGACGGAGCCCGGCTGCGGCGAGGTCGAAATCGTCGCAGGGAAGTCCGTAGCGGGTTTCGACGAAACGGCAGAGTTCCACGTTGATCTGGTCGCACGCGTAGTTCGCGCCGCCGCGGATGATGAGCGCGGAGTCGCGTCCGACCCAGTAGATGTCCTCCTGTCCGTCGTCGGGATTCGTGAGCCGGAACGCCACGTCGAGCAGTCCGAGGTACCAGCCGTCCCGCAACACGCGGGTCGTTCCCTCGTCGTTCTTCACGTACGCCCGCATCACGTTGCCGCCGCGACAGACCATGTACCCGGCCTGCCCTTCGGCGCAGTCGCGCATATATCCGTCGTTCGACGGATCGACCTGCTCCACGATCCGAACCTCCGTCAGGGGCGGATGCGGCCGTCCGATCCAGTACCCCGTCTCGGGCGTGTGGCTCCATCCCCGCTCGAATGCCGCCTTCCTGCGCCCGTCATCGAGATCCAGAGGCGTCCCGAGAACGTGGAAACACGTCTCGGTCGAGCCGAAACGGACGCTCGGAATCCTCCCGGTCCAGCGTTTGAGCCGTTCGACCGTCGTCGGTCCGACGGGCGCGGAGCCGAGCACGAACTCGACCTTTTTCATCGCGCTTCGGAGGCGCCCTTCGTCCACGGGCAATGCGCCGGTTTCCAGAAGGTGCTCCAGATAGTCGAAGTGCCGCGCGACCGTCGGGGCGATGCGCCGGCGCTCCCCCTCTTCGGCGCACTCCGCAACGGCCTTCCAGTAGAACGTTCCGTACCGGGGGAAGAGGAGAATTTCCGTGTGCGCGCGCCGGACGAGCATGTCGGAAACGGCCGTCGAATTGGCGTGATGCAGCGGATTGATGAGCAAAAAGAGCGGCCCCTTGCCCGCCGGTGTTTTTCCTGCGTCGTCGAGCAGAAGGTACTTCCCGAGCGCCGCGTCGTTGTTCTCGTAGCTTCCGTAGGTCAGCAACGCTCCCTTGGGGTATCCCGTCGTTCCGGACGTGAAGATGACGATCCGGTCGTCGGCGCTCGTCAGATCGCCCAGAAATTCGTCCTCCGGCATCGGAGGCTCTTCCGGAAGGCGCGCGACGTCGTAGGCGGCCATTTCGGGGAAGCGCGCCATGAGCTGCGTTCTGAAGTCCCCCATGTCGGCCGTCATCTCCGGCGCCGTCAGTTCGAGGAACGACGCGTCGTGAAGCATCAGGCGGCATTCCGTAAGTCCGATCTTGTAGGCCATCTGCTCGACGCCGTCCGCCTGCCAGTTCACCGTGACGGGAACGGCGCCGACCATCGTCGCGCCGAGGCGGAACATCATATCCTCGGGCGTGTTCTTCCCGTAGGCGTCGACGAACGCGTCGCCCTTGCCGAGGCCGAACCGCCGAAGCACGGTCGCCGCGCGACGCGCCATATCCCAGAACGCTCCGCGCGTCCATGAGCGCCCGGGCGCGCCGCCCTGAAGAGCGGGGTCATACACGCGCAGGAATGGTTCGTTCCGGTCGGAAAAGGCCGGAAGATATTTTGAAAGAGCCTCTGAATACACGAACAAGCCCCCCTGAAAAGAGATGATGGCACCGCCCCGCCACGAAGCCGGGACGGAACCTGTTGCAACGCGACCAGTATACTCCCTCTCATGCGCGGGGTGCATCCGCTGCGCTTCCTGCACCGACGGACGCGGCGCGTACCGGTTTTCCGGACGTCATCCGCATCAATCCGTGCGAAAACGGCGATTGTCGGCTATGATGCTTATGAAAGATGCACACCGCCGCTTCACGGAGAAGCGACGGACGGGAGGGACGAAGATGGAGCTTTCGGAAGGATTGCGAACGCGTCATTCGGTGCGGGCCTTTCTGGACAGGCCGGTGGAGGCGGAAACGCTGCGGCGGATCATTGGAGCCGCGTGCAGGGCGCCGAGCGCCGGGAACATGCAGCCGTGGGAACTCTACGCGGTCCGGGGGCAAACGATGGAACGCCTGCGCAGCGTCGTTCGCGCTACGTTCGAGAGCGGCGGAAGCGCGCCACAGTCGCCGGGTCTCGCGAAGCCCGCGCCGGAAGTGTATTCGGAGCGGCGGCGCGGCCTGTATCGCGAGGCGGATCCCTATCTGCAGCGCGCCGGACGGAGCGGAGAATTCATCCCGGAGGGCAGTTACCGCTTCTTCGGCGCACCGGCAGCCGTTCTCGTGTATGTCCACGAGGATCTTCTGCCGCTCAGGCTCGTCTGTTGCGGGGCGTTCATGACCCAGCTGACGCTCGCGGCGCACGCCGAAGGGCTCGGGACGTGCGCGATCGGCTTCGTGCGGACGGCGGACCGCCAAATGCGCGAGGTGCTGTCGGTTCCGGAGGAGTTTTCCTTCGTCGTGGCCCTCGCCGTGGGCTACCCGGACCCGCAGAGCCCCGTCAACGAATTCAGGTCTTCGAGGGTTCCGGTGGACGAGGTGTGCCGCTTCTTCGACTAGGCATCGTCGAGCACGCGGAAGAACGCGTCGACGATGCGCGGATCGAAGTGCGATCCGCTCGACGCGAGAATGTGGGCGCGCGCGCGTTCTTCGGTCCACGCGTTTCTGTAGGGGCGGTCGGAGAGCAGCGCGTCCCACACGTCGACAACCGCGAAAATCCGTGCGGCGAGCGGGATCTCCTCCCCGCGCAGCCCTTTCGGGTAGCCGCTTCCGTCCCATTTCTCGTGGTGACAGGACGGGATATCGAGCGCGGGCAAAAGAAATCCTATCGGAGCGAGAAGATCCGCAGCGTAGGAGGGGTGGCGTTTCATGACGCGCCACTCGTCTTCGTCCAGCGGGCCGGGCTTCAACAGAATTCCGTCGGGAATTCCCATCTTGCCCACGTCGTGAAGCAGCGCACCGTAATGGACGTACGCCAGAGCATCCTCGTCGATTCCCACCCGCCGCGCGATCCGGACCGTCAGGTCCGTCACCCGCGTCGAATGCCCCCCGGTCTCGATATCCCGGAGTTCCAGCGCGTTCGCCCACCCCTTGATGGTGTCCTCATACGCCTGCGACAGCTCCTTGTGGGCGTGCGCCAGCATTTCCTGCGCCCGGCGCTCCTCCTCGATCTTCAGCCGGAGCGCATCCCGGACCTCCCGATCCCGGCGTATGGCGCGGCTCGACAGGACGAAAAACGCCGCGACAAAGCCGTTGAACGCGAGCACCGCGATGATTTCGTAATCCCGCCGCGTCCGGTATCCGGTCAGGACTTCGTCCTCCGCTATGCCGACAATGACGTTGAGATTCCGGTGCGGATCGCCGGCCCCGAAGCTCGCAACGCGGCGGACGGCGTCTGTCGGCCCGTTGCAGATGCAGGCGCCGCCGGAAACGCCGCGCATGGCTGTTGCGATGTCGCTCGACGCGATCGACGTCCCGAACGGAGGCGACTCCTCGCCGACGAATCCCGCCAGGACGCTTCCGGAAGGGCCTGTGAGAAGAAGCGCCCCCCTCTTTCCGAGACGCACCTGACGGTAGAAATCCGAGAAGTAATACGGGTTCACGGACGCCAGGACGACGCCCGCGAACGATCCGTCCGGGTTCTCGAGGCGCATGCTCATGGGGATGTACCACTTTCCCGTGGCGCTCCCGAGGATCGGGTCGCCGATGAGAAAGGTTTTCGACGGGTCGTCGCGATGGTCGCTGAAGAACGGCCGATAGACGATATTGACCTTCCGGAACGGAACCTGGCTGCTGAGCACGAGGTCGCCGCTCGCGTCGGCGATGCTGAGCAGGTTCAGAAGCTCCGCCTGTGCGGTGTTGCTTTCGACGGCGTAGCGGGCGATGGCGGCGTTCGCGGCGTCCGAAAATCCGCCGGAGACATGCCCGCCGCGTTTTTCGTAGAGTTCTTTCAGCGAGGAGAGAACCTGCCGGACGCTCTCGACGGTGCGGAGCGTGTGTTCCTGAAATGCCCGGACGAGGTTGTC
>CALMZW010000401.1 GCA_937870605.1 uncultured Synergistaceae bacterium | reverse complement strand
ACGGGCCCGCAGCCATTCTAAAGTCATGCGCCTTGACGGAAGCGCGGCCGCCCGATCCGGAAACGAGCAGCGTAACGGCGCGGCCGGCTCTGTCAGAAGCTTGAACGGACACATTGGAGACCCGCCCGACGGATTTCTTCAAACGTAACAGAATTGATTCAATCTCCGAAGCGGACAGTTGGCGTTTCCAGGTCGAATTCGGGGAAGCGTAGGATACGGGCTCCTTCGAACCGGAAAGATACGGATACGAGCCGCCCCATACATCCCGTATGTCCGCGGTGTTTCCGCCGCTGTCGGAATGGAACGGAGTGAACGCGATCGTTCCGCCGTAACTGAGCACCATGCCTTGAGTGCTTCTGATGGCGGCGTCGCAACGCGGATCTTCGGCGTTGACGCCTCTGTATACCTGTGATTCGACCGAATCCGAAACGTCGTATTCGCGTCCGCGTGATCCGGAGACTCTGCGCAGCGCGTAGGTTCTCGAAACAATGGCCTGCGCTTTCAGCGCTTCGCTCGGCCAGGCCGGGTTCGCCTCCATTTTGAGAACTCCGCGAAGATACGTTTCGCTATCCACAACATTGATTACGGCCAGACCGCCGGGCGCTCCGGCGATTCTGATATTTCCCCGAAAGCGGGTCTTGCCGAACGCCAGAGGGGCGGAAGACGCGAGTGTTATGGGCAGCGTTCGCGGTTTGCCATCGACAAGAACGGATCTTGCGGAACTCATGGTAAGGCGGATGGCTCCGCCATGGGTTGTTTTCCTGCCGGACGCATCGTGAAGAGAAATCGAATGGGCGGAAGAGACCGTAGCCGAGGAGACGCCGCTTTCGAGAAGGACCCGGACTGTCAGCGCTTCGGAGGGGAACGGAAAAACGAAAAACAGGAGCGATATCGAAAGGCAGAAGAATGTACGTGGGAAAAACCGATTCATGCAATACCCTCCAGAATTGTATATTTGAATTAACGAAGCACTATACGATATAATACTAAAATATACCTGTTAATAGTATGCCGCTTATCTTGGAAAAACCGCGGGATTCTTCTCGAAAAAACCACGATCGTGTCGGGAATGATCCGTTCGAATACATGGACGGCGGTTTTTCACGATTGACTGTTCGTTACGTTTCCGAAAGAGATGTCTCGTCAGCGGAAGGAAAGAGATGCAATTCCTCCGTTTTCCACCGCGGATACGGAACCTTGAGATAGTCATACGCGATTTTCGTCGCGCGTCGTCCTCTCGCGGTTCTTTCCAGAAACCCCTGCTGGATGAGATACGGTTCGTAGATGTCTTCGATAGTCTGGGCTTCTTCATTGATGGCGGCGGCGATCGTGGAGAGTCCGACGGGACCTCCGTCGAATAGTTCGACGATGACTTTCAGAATACGTCTGTCTCCGTCATCGAGGCCGAGCATATCGAGTCCAAGCATGTCGAGTGCAATGTGCGCCATATTCCTGTCTACGGGAAGCGACCCCTTGACCTCCGCGACGTCGCGGACTCTCCGGAGGAGACGTAACGCGACCCTCGGCGTTCCCCGGGAGCGATCCGAAATGGCGACGGCTGCGTCTTCCGTTATCGGGACTCCGAGAACATGGGCGCCGCGTTGAACGATGGCGGACAGCTCCTGCGTCGAATAGAGCGAAAGCTGCTCGACAATACCGAATCGGG
>CALMZW010000400.1 GCA_937870605.1 uncultured Synergistaceae bacterium | reverse complement strand
GCGGCGCCTGCTCGCAACGGCGCTCGCAACGGCGCTCGCAACGGCGCTCGCAACGAAAGGAGGGAACGCGCATGACGGGAGACGCTCTCCGGAACATGCTCGGTCGGTACTCACTCGTGACGGCCGAGGAGGCCGAGAACGCACTGCGGGAGATCGTCCAGAACATCGCGCTCTTCGGCCTGTGGAAGGCGCGGTTTTTCGATTCGGCGGCCTTCTACGGGGGGTCGGCGCTCCGAATCCTGTACGGGCTCGACCGTTTTTCCGAAGATATGGACTTTTCGCTTCTTCGGGCCGATCCCGGTTTTTCCTTCGAACCGTATCGCGGGGAACTTGTCCGGACGCTGAATTTCTTCGGATTGTCGGCGGAGTTCGTTCCTCGCCCTCATGTATCCGCAGGTAACATTCTTTCAGCCTTCCTGAAGACGAATACCTCCGTACAGCTTGCGTCCATAGGCGTTCCGGAGCTTCCGGGGATCTCCCGCGGCAGGATTCTCAAGGTAAAAATAGAAGTGGACATCGCTCCGCCGGGACGTTTCGAAACCGGGCTGCGTCCGGTGCTCGAGCCGACTCTCTTTCAGCCCAGGGTTTTCGGTCTGCCGTGGCTGTTTGCGGGAAAGATGCACGCGGTTCTGTGCCGGGCATGGGGCGACAGGGTCAAGGGACGGGACTGGTACGACATGATCTGGTATCTCCGGAGGAAGACTCCGGTCGACCTGCCGCACCTCGAGGAACGAATGAGGCAGACGGGGCACTGGAAGGGCGAGTCCTCTCTGACGCCCGCCGCATTTCTGCGTCTGTACGAATCCGCCGCCCGATCGCTCGATATCCGGGCCGCAATCTCCGATGTCGCGCCGTTCCTCAAAAACCCGGAGGATCTTTCATCCGTATGGTCGAACGAGCTTTTCGCGCGGCTCGGCGAGGCGTTCCTCTTTCACACGGGGAACGCCGGATCCGTCTGAGGGACGTCGCCTTTCGCGGACATGCCTCACCCAGTGTCCGGGGGCTGTTTGCGGTGCAGAATCGAAACCGTTCGACGCACAGGTTCGGCCGTTCGCGCCGAGCGCCGCTCGTTCGTGCAACTTCCGGTGGAAAATTCTCCATCTGCTGATATTATTACAAGACACATCGCACGGGGTGCGGCGCCATCATGCGGTCCGGCATTGGAGTCCGGGACCGTCCCGGACGATATCCCCGCGCGCGGAAGGGCGAAACCATGAGCGTCAGCATCGCAACGATCACAGCGGTTCTCATCGTCGGGCACATCGTCGTCTTCCTGCTTCTCCTGTTCGATACGCGTCAGGGCGTCGTGACGGGGTACGATCGCGCCTTCCTGTGGGGAAAAGCCCTTCAGATCGCGGGATGGGGGCTCATGATGGGCGCGTCGTCGACCGGCCTCGTCATCCTGTTCTGCGCCGGCAACGCGACGCTTGTCTGCGGATGGAGCCTCGAGATTTTCGCGATGCTCTCCCTCAAGGTCGTCATGAACCGCGCGTACACGACCGGCTACGTACTGCTCCCGACAGGCTCCGTCATTGCCCTGCTCGTTCCGGGGCTCGCGGTCGGAACGCGAATCATGACGCTCTTCCTGCTGCAGACGGTGACGTACCTCATCCCCGGCGCCATTCTGATGTTCTCGCGCCGCGATACGTCGCTCATCCAGAAGGTCACGGGCGCGATTTACCTGCTGTGCAGCATGTCGACTCTCTATCGCGTCGTCGCGATTCTGCAGGACAGCGCATACGCGGCCTTCCCAGGAGCGTCCTCGAGCCAGGGCGTGGCCTTTGCGCTGCTTTTGCAGCCGTTTCTGCTGCTCCTGAGCAGCATGTCGTACGTTCTTCTCAAAAAGGAGCAGCTCAACCGGAGGCTTCAGGTCTTCGCCGAGACCGACCCGCTGACCGGACTTTCCAACCGGAGAGCCTTCTTCCGCCTCGCCGGAGAACACGTTCTCCGTTCGGCTGCGAGGAACGAGCCCCTGTCGCTGCTCATGATCGACATCGACAAATTCAAGGCCATCAACGATACGCACGGCCACGCCGCCGGGGACGATATCATCGCGAACCTCGCCGCGACGCTCCGCGAGTCGATCCGCCAGTCGGACATCGCCTGTCGCTTCGGCGGGGAGGAGTTCGTCGTCCTGCTCGCCGGATGCGACGGGCGGGAGGCGTTCCGGATCGCCGAGCGCATCCGCGCCGCGGCCGAGCGGTCCGAGCCCCGCTCGATCCGCTACACCATCAGCATCGGCGTCGCGACCGAACGGGGCGACGGGACGAATCTCGACGCGCTCATCCAGCGCGCCGACGACCGGATGTACCGCGCGAAGGAACTCGGCCGCAACCGCGTCGTGCAGGAGGAGTAGGGACGTCCCGGCGCCTCCGTCACTCCGGCGTCCGGGGAGCGCGGTTCTCTTCCGTTCCGTACCCTTCCGCGATCGCCCGAAGGAGAATTTCCGTCTCCGCCATATTCTCGCCGAGCCGGCACGCGATTTCCTGAACGGTCAGCAGATTCTTTCGGATGACCTCTTCCGCCCGATGCGCGATCTGGTCCCGGCGAAGTTCGCGCCGCGTGACGTCGAGCATGACGGCCCCGACGGTCTGATGAGGTTCGATGGAGAAGATCGTTATCTCGAAAAGCTGTTCCCCCAGAGGGAAATGATCGAAATGGACGTCCTGGTCCGTCTCGAGAACGCCCTTGAAAAGATGCGCGAGGGAGGGCGCCAGCTTATCGACGCATGCCCCCCTGAGTCCCTCCGTTGTATGAAACAGGGCGAGGATCTCCTCTCCGAGAAGCGACGCGAACCGTTCGTTGCACTCGACGATCGAAAGATCCCGGTCGACGATGGCGACGCCCGAAGGCATGCAGCGGAGAATGGCGTTGGCCTTCTTCTGCGCTTTCTTGCGCATGTAGGAGACGCACATCGTGACTTCCGCACGTCCCCGCACCAGCGCCTTCGCGAATTCCCGGCAGGTGTCGTAGCCGCATCCGCCGCAGTTCATCTCGTCTTCCTTCCGGCTCTTTCCGACGAGAAGAAGCGCCGTCCGTATCGCTTCGTCCGATACCGGAGCGTCCTCGTGTCCCTCCGGCCGGAACCGTTCGTCCGGTTCGATGAGGCCGGCGCGTCCGGCGGCCTTTGCGAGGTCGCCCGCCCGGTCCTTGACATGCATCCACCGGTCGAAAACCGAACGCCCCGAGGCTGAAGCCGAGGCCGCGGCGGGGCCGTTGATGCAGCCGCCGGTGCAGGCCAGGCATTCCGCGAAGACGGGAACGTCGAAAAGCTCGGGACGGACGTCCTCGAGCGCCAGTTTGATCGTGTCGAGCCCGGAAAGGGTGAGAAACCGGACGTCGGGGCATTCCCCCGAGGCGCGGATCGTGTCGATCATGCCGCCTTCCACGGGATAGTGCGTCCCTTCGTCGGCGCCGCAAGGGAAAAAAGACGCGCCGTCTTCCGGAAAATCGGCCGGATTCACATGTTCTTGCTTGAACCACGTCCGGAGATTGTCGAACGTCAGGGCCGCGTCGAGAAGATCCGGGTGTTTTTCGGCTTCCCATTTTTTCGCCGCGCACGGACCGAAGAAGACGATCGCGGCGTCTTCCTCGCCCAGGGATCGAAGCAGTTTGCAGTGCGCGATGAGGGGGGAAGAGACGCCCGTCAGACAGGGCGCGAGGCGCGGCTGATGCGTGACGATATACTGCACGAGGCTCGGGCAGGCGGTGGACAGATACAACCCCGGTTTCGCGTTTCTGAGGGTCCGTGATACGTTGACGGTGACCTCCTGGGCGCCGAGCGCGGTTTCGCCGACCTGCGCGAACCCCAGTTTCCGAAGCGACTGAACGAGCTGCGCCGGACGCATGTCCGGAAAGACTCCGACCCAGGACGGAGCGACGGAGGCGTAGACGGTCCTGCCGGACGCCAGAAGCTCCCGCACGGGGCCGATGTCGTCGCGGATTCTCTTGGCGCCCACCGGACAGACGGTGACGCATCGGCCGCAGAGGACGCAGCTTTCGCGGGTGACGCGGGCGTGCCCGTCCCGGACTTCGATGGCCTTCACGGGGCAGGCCCGGACGCATTTGTAGCAGTCCTGACAGTCGTTGACGACCGTATACACGGGGAGAAACATTCAGTGTGTCACCTGTCCTTTTCTTTCGAGACGCGCATTCCGAAACGGATCGCCGCGTCGCTTCCTGAATCTATGATACACGATAGGCGCGCCCCGCCGCCCGTTTCGGGGCTCGTGGTTTTCAAAACCATGTTTCTCGGATACCATGAAGCCGGCGAAAACAGGACGGGTATTGCGTTCTCCTTTCGGATTCAAAGCGCTGTCAAGAAGCGGTGAAAACACATGAAGGAACCTGTGGAAATCGTCATTTGCCTCGGAAGCTCCTGCTTCGCCAGAGGCAATGCGCGCGTGCTCGCGGAGATCGAGCGCCTGGTGGACGAACGGGGGCTTCAGCGCCGCGTGCTCGTTCGCGGAAGCCGCTGCGAAGGCGCGTGCGCCGGGGGGCCCAACATCCGGATCGCCGGCGTCGCCCGTCACGGCGTCCGTGTAGAGGATATCGCGTCCCTTCTCGATGCGGCGCTCGGCGAATCCGACGAAGCCGACGAAGTCGAAGACGCCGGCATCGCTCCCGGCGGGAACGCATGAACAGGGAACCCCTTTTTCTCGAAGTCGATTTCGACCAGCGCCGCAAAGAGGGCGAGTACATCTGCGGAGACAGCTTCCTGACGAGAAAGACGCCGGGAGAAAACCGGGTCGTCTCCGTTCTCTCCGACGGGCTCGGGAGCGGCGTCAAGGCGAATATCCTTTCGTCCATGACGGCCACCATGGCGCTGCGTTTCGTCGAGGAGAACATGGAATTTCTCCATTCGGCCGAAATCATGATGGACGCGCTTCCCGTGTGCCGGGTCCGGCAAATCAGCTACGCCACGTTCACGATCGTGGACTCCATGCTTCACGGCTGGACGAAGATCATCGAAATGGACAGCCCGGAGTGCTTTCTGGTTCGAAACGGCGACATCGTCCCGCTCCGGCGACGATCGATTTCGTCGTCCCGGTGGAAAGACAGGACCATCCGGCTGAGCGAGGCGTATACGCTTCCGCAGGATCGCCTCATCCTTCTCAGCGACGGCGTCACGCAGGCGGGAATGGGATCCCGGGCGCATCCCCTCGGCTGGCGGGACTCCGGGGTGCGCGAGTTCGTCCTTCGCGTCGTGCGTTCCTCGCCGGGCATCTCCGCGCGGCAGCTTTCCCATCGGGTTGTCGAGGAGACGTTGCTGCACGAGCCGCACGGTAAACCGGGCGACGACATGACGTGCGCCGTCATGTTCTTCCGCTCGCCCCGCGAACTGCTCATCCTCTCCGGCCCGCCTTTCGACGCGCGGCGGGACGCGGAATTCGCGGAGATATTCGATCATTTCAACGGAAAAAGGGTCATTTGCGGCGGGACGACCGCGGACATCGTGGCGCGGGAGCTGAAACGCACAATCAGCATGGATCTCCGGAGCGCCCGAAAGGGGTATCCGCCGGAATCCCGAATGGAAGGCGCGGATCTGGTCACGGAGGGGATCCTCACCCTGACCGGAACCTGCCGCATCCTGGAACACATGCAGGAAGTCCGGCCGGACGACCCGGCCTCGCGTCTGTACGAACTTCTCATGGAAAGCGACCGCATCACCTTTGTCGTAGGAACCAGAATCAACGAGGCGCATCAGGATCCGTCCCTGCCCGTCGAACTGGAAATCCGACGGAACATCGTCCGGAATCTGGCGCGCCTTCTGGAGGAACGTCATCTCAAGGAAACGAGCGTCTCGTATATATGAACGCGTATGAGAGGCCGGTCGTCCGCGGCGCGCCGCCCGATGCGCAACGAATCCGCCGCGCGAAGGAACCCGGGCGGAAAAGGGTTCCGCCCGAGGGGGCGCGTCACACCGTCTTCGGCGACTGCTCCTGCCGCATGCAGGACTGAAGATCGTTCGACGTGTAGGTCAGGTGGTAGGTCAGCGCGGCGATCGCGGCGTCGAGGTTCCGGGCCGCCACCGCGTCGAGGATGGCCCGGTGCTGCTCCTGCGAGACGTCGCGCATCGACGCGAGGTGGATGCGGATCTTGCGGTCGGTCTTCTGGCGCAGGCGCGCGAGGAAGTCCATCGTCAAGGGACGATCGGCGGGTTCGTAGAAGAGCGTGTGGAACATGTAGTTCCGGTCGCGCCACTTGATGCAGTCGCATTCGCCGTCCATCGACGCGAGGATGCGGCGCGCCTCGTCGACGACGCGGCCCGTGATCTGCGGAAACGCGATGCGCATCAGGCTGCACTCGAGGGCCGTCACCATTTCGTAGAGTTCGCGCGCTTCCTCGAGCGAGAGCGCCGTCACGAACGCGCCCCGGTACCCCTGGAACGCGACGAGCCCCTCGACTTCGAGCAACCGCAGCGCCTCCCGCAACGGGATCGGGCTCACGCCGAGCTTCTGGGCGAGCTGCGCCTGGTGCAGCGGCCTGCCCTCTTCGAGGATGCCGCGGTAGATGGCCGCCCGGAGCACCTCGGCGATGAAGTGCGGGGCGGTGCTGTCGCCGCTCATCCCGCTCGCGAGCGTCTCGATGTCCATGTTCGTCTCCACGGTGGAATCCTCCCCCTTCGCAGGCCGAGGCGAATATATTCTTCGCGCCCGGATTATACGTTTCACCCCCAAATTATACTCCGTTGACAGAAACATCCGGTCACATCAGTATTTTGGTGACCATGCAGCAAAATCGTCACAAGGAGTGATCCTCATGGGTGTACCGATGAAATTTCTGACCGAAGAACTCGACGCCATGAAGCAGAACGGCCTGTACGGCACGATTCGCACGCTTGAAAGTCCGCAGGGCGCGTGGGTGACCATCGGCGGGAAAAAATACCTCAATCTCTGCTCGAACAACTACCTCGGGCTGTGCAACGATCCCCGCCTGTGCGCGAAGGTGAAGGAGTGCGTCGACGCGTTCGGCGTCGGCCCCGGAGCCGTCCGGACGATCGCGGGAACCATGAGCCTCCACCTCGAACTCGAGAAGAAGCTCGCGGCGTTCAAGGGCGCCGAGGCGGCCATCGTGCTCCAGTCCGGCTTCTGCGCGAATCTGGCCGCGATCCCGACGCTCGTTCCGGGTGCGGACGACATCATCTTCAGCGATTCGCTCAACCACGCCTCGATCATCGACGCGTGCAAGCTCTCGAAGGCCAAGGTCGTGCGCTACGAGCACTCCGACATGGCCGACCTGAAGAAAAAGCTCGAAGAGTACAAAGGCGCGGCGGGGCGCAAGCTCCTGATCACGGACGGCGTCTTCTCGATGGACGGCGACGTCGCGAAGCTGCCCGAGATCGTCGACCTCTGCGAGGCGTACGGCGTGATCGTCGCGGTGGACGACGCGCACGGCGAGGGCGTTCTGGGACGCGGCGGACGCGGCATCGTGGACCACTTCAAACTCCACGGCCGCGTGGACGTCGAAATCGGCACGATGAGCAAGGCCTTCGGCGTCGTCGGCGGCGTCATCGCCGGAAGCGCGACCCTGATCGATTACCTGCGTCAGAAGGCGCGGCCGAACCTGTTCAGCAGCGCGCTCACCGTTCCGGATGTCGCCGCGAACCTCGCCGCAGTCGAAATTCTCCAGTCGAGCGACGACCTTGTGCAAAAGCTCTGGAGCAACGGCCGATATCTCAAGAAGGAACTGTCCGCGCTCGGCTTCAACACCGGCAAGAGCGAGACGCCCATCACGCCCGTCATCATCGGCGAGGCGCAGGACGCCAAGACCTTCAGCGCGAAGCTCTTCGAGGCGGGCGTCTTCGCGACCGCCATCGTCTTCCCGACCGTTCCGAAGGGCACGGCGCGAATCCGCGCGATGGTCTCCGCGGCGCACTCCGAAGACGACCTCGCGTTCGCGGTGAAGAAGTTCGCCGAAGTCGGCAAGGGAATGGGAATCATCGCATGAAGCGCATCCTCGTCACCGGATCGAACGGCCAGATCGGAGCCGAACTCATCCCGCACCTCCGGAAACTCTACGGCGCGGAGAACGTCCTCGCGACCGACCTGCAACCCAAGCCCCTGACGGCGGCCTCCGAGGGCGGCCCCTACCAGACGCTCGACGTCCTCGACGCGGGCGCGTTCTCGGAAACGCTCAAACGCTTCCGGCCGGACACGATCTTCCACATGGCGGGCGTCCTCTCGGCCAAGGGCGAGGCGAACCCGAAACTCGCGTGGGACGTCAACGTCACGGGGTCGTACGTCGCGCTCGAACTCGCGCGTGAATACAAGACATCCTTTTTCTTTCCGAGTTCCATCGCCGCGTTCGGGCCGTCGACGCCGCACGCGAACACGCCGCAGGACACGATCCAGCGTCCGTCGACCATGTACGGCGTCGCGAAGGTCACGATGGAGCTGCTGTGCGACTACTACCATCTGAAGTACGGCCTCGACACCCGGGGGGTGCGCTTCCCCGGCCTGATCTCCTACGCGGCGCTGCCCGGCGGCGGAACGACCGACTACGCCGTCCACATCTACTACGAGGCGTTGAAGACGGGGCGCTACACGAGCTACATCGGCAAGGGCACGTTCATGGACATGATGTACATGCCCGACGCGCTCGACGCGGTCGTGAAGCTCATGGAGGCCGATCCGGCCAAGCTCGTCCACCGGAATTCGTTCAACATCACGGCGATGAGCTTCGACCCCGAAGGGATCGCCGCCTCCATCCGCAAGCACATCCCGGGCTTCGCGATCTCCTACGACGTCGACCCGATGCGCCAGGCGATCGCCGACTCCTGGCCGGACTCGCTCGATTGTTCCGCCGCCCGCGATGAGTGGGGCTTCGAGCCGAAGTACGATCTCGACCGGATGACCGCGGACATGCTCGCGCGGCTGAAGGAACGGATCTGAGGGAACGGTTCCCGGAAGCGATAGTCGACCGAAAGCCCCCCGCGGAACTTCGCGGGGGGCTTTTTTGATTTTCCGCTGCGGCGGCGCGTGTCACAGGGATTGCATTCCGTCCCGAAGAGAGCCCCCCGAAGTCACGACCTCTCTGATTCTTCCGGCCATGCTTCCCGTGAGAAGATGGACGATACTACCGGAAACACGGGTCCATCGTCGTAACGATGTCATCACGGAAGGGGAGCGATGCGTCATGAACAGCGGAATGCGGAAAGGGATTTTCGGACTGTGCGCCCTGTGCGCCATACTGGCGTTCCTCGCGAACGAGGCTCCCGCCGCCACGGGAAACGAGCGCATCATCTTCCTGCACCACAGCACGGGCGGCGTCGTCTGGGACAACGGCGTTCCGGAATGGTTCGCCGCGTACAACGCCGCGAACGGGACGAACTACCGGATCGAAGATCTCGGGTATCCCGGCGGCGGCAACGACCCCTACGACTACTGGAACGTCTGGGTGAACCACGCGGGCAACGAACCCTATCTCGGAGACGACACGCTCGAGATTCTCACGCAGACGTACGACGTTATCGCGTGGAAGCACTGCTACCCGGTCAGCGAGATCGAGGCGGACACGGGCGCGCCGGACATCGCTTCCGAAGAGCGGCGGCAGGAGAACTACCGGCTCCAGTACGAGGCGCTCAAGACGAAGATGCGGTCCTTCCCGACGAAGACCTTCATCGTCTGGACAGGCGCGGTGCACGTTCAGTCGAACATCTCGCCGGAGCAGGCGACGCGGATGCAAAGCTTCACCGACTGGGTGCGGAACGTCTGGGACGAACCGGGGGACAATATCTTCATCTGGGACTTCTACGAACTCGAGACCGAAGGCGGACTCTACCTCCGCGACGAGTACTCGGCCGGGGAGAGCGATTCGCACCCAAACGCGGCGTTCGCAGGAGCCGTTGCACCCCTCTTCGGACAGGCGATCGTGGACGCGATCAATGCGACGGCCCCTGCGCCGACGATCGCGCCGACAGGTGCTCCGACGCTGTCGCCGTCGCCGACTTCAGGCCCGACCGGAGCGCCGACAGTCGCGGGCGGAAGCGGCGGGGGCGGATGCGATGTCGGGTTCGCGGGCGCGCTCGTCGGTCTGTCGGTCATCCCGCTGCTACTGCGACACGTGCGGAAAAGAAGGAGGGAACGCGATGTCTTCTGACGCGCCGGACTGGACGCGGGGCTACATCCACGTCTACACGGGCGACGGCAAGGGGAAGACGACCGCGGCGCTCGGACTCGCGCTGCGCGCGGCGGGGGCCGGACTTCGCGTCTTTTTCGCGCAGTTCGTAAAGGGGATGCGCTACAGCGAAGTCGCGGCGCTCGAACGGCTGTCGGACCTCGTGACTGTGCGGCAATACGGACGGAGTTGCTTCATCCGCAGGGAACCGGAGCGGGAGGATATCGACGCGGCCCGGGCCGGACTCGACGAAATCCGCGCGATGTTCGCGCGCGGCGGCGACGGGTATCGGCTCTTCGTCCTCGACGAGGCGAACATCGCGACGCACTTTCGGCTCTTTTCCGTCGAGGATCTTCTCGACCTCATGAACCGGAAGCCGCGCTGCGCGGAACTCGTGATCACGGGGCGGAAGGCCGACCCGCGCGTTCTGGAGCGCGCGGACCTCGTGACGGAGATGCGCGAGGTGAAGCACTACTACGCGAAGGGCGTGGAGGCGCGCGCCGGGATCGAGTGCTGAGGGGCCGGCGACGTCGTTACGCGGCCTCGATGCCTGAGTCGGGGCATTGTCCCGTTTTAAGCGCGTTCCCGCGCGAACGGAACCGCCGCCTGCGTCAGCGTGTCATGCCGCAGGCGGCGGAAAAACGACGCCCGGTTCCCGCTATCCGAACCGCTTCCGCAGCCATACGCCGATCGCGACGACGCCCGCGGCGGCGAGTGCGAGACGCGAGAGCAGAACCTGAAGAAACCCTTCCATGAAGAGCGACAAAGGCACGTCCGCGTGCGCCGCGTCGCGGAAGACGAACAGGAGCAGCGCGTACTGAAACGCGAGCCAGCAAAGCAGCCCCGATCCCGCGACGATGCAGCCCCACGCCAGAAAACGCGGCAGGCGCGACATCGCAGACCGGCCGCGCCCGCCGCCGTTATTGTCCGTCCGTCCCGGTCCGGGGGAAGACGTCGTCATTTCCTCACTCGAAGAGCGCCCTCGCGTATTCCATCGACGCCACCCTCCCGCCGCGGATGCCGAATGAGAGCGAATCGACGCGGCCGTCCGTGTAGAGCCACATGTCGGGCCCCTTCTCTTCGGGCTCCCCGAGGATCGCGACGAGTTCGTCGGTCGTCATTCCGACGGCGACGCCGCCGAAATCGGCTCCCGTCTTCGTGACGCGGACGAGGCGCAGGCGATCGCCTCCGTAGCCTCCGTCGGCTCTCGCCCAGAAGACCGCCTCGTGTCCGGGCCAGGAGCAGCGCGTCTCGTTGACGGTGACGTTGAACTCCCGGATCGCGAAGGTCCGCGCATCGGTCCGCGCCGGCTCTCCGAAACGCGCCTTCGCCAGCGCGGACGTGACGCCGTAGTCGGCCCGGACGCGGCGGCACACGGCCGCCGTGAATCCGGCGTCCGGCAGGATCGAGACGTATTTCCCGAAGACCCACCCCTCGCCGTGGCGCGCGCCGATGACGCGGTACCACAGGTTTCCGGACTCGTCCTTCGATTCCGCCAGGACGAGAAGCTCTCCCGCGTCGGCCCGGTCGGCGAACCGTCCGAGCGTCTGCGCTCCCGTCGACGGGGCGCTTCGCAGGTTCACGTTCGTTCCCGAGAGGTCCGCCTCCTTCGGTTGCTGGTACGCGAGTTCGAGCGCCCCGGCGCACGCCGGAAGCAGCGCCAGGCAGAGCAGCGCAATCAATGGAATCCATCGTTTCATGAAAACGCCTCCTTGGCATCGTGTCTGTATTTTCCCCCCGCGCGCAAAAACGGCGGGAGCCCTGCGACGGAACGCCGCACGCGACTTCACTTTCCGAATCGCACGCCGCCGATCAGGGCCTTGATCCAGCCCCGGGACTCGCCGTACGTCGCCTTCGGGACGCGAACGGCCAGGAAGAGCCCGTCGTTGGCGAAGACGGCCGTCACGAGAACCTGTCCGTCGGGGGTCGTGAAGAGGTCGACGGGAACCTTCCGTCCGTCGACGGTCCAGGTCGTTTCCCCGGCATCCTTCGCGTCCCACTCGGAGGTCAGGGCGTCGCGGTAGGCGGGGCCCGCGGCGGCGCCTTCGAACAGGTGCAGGATGATCAGCGCGTCCGGCTTGTCGGCGACTTTGTACGTGATCACGTCGCCGGTCTCTCCCACGTCCGGGATGCCCGGCTCTGCGTCCCGCTTCGCTTCCTTGGGGAGCTGCACCGTGAATTTTCCGTTCGGGGCGCGGAAGACCTCGTCGCCTTCCGGTTCGTCGAGCGAAGGCAGCTCCTGGTCCGCCGGCTTCGGCGATGGGGCGGCGGTCGTCTGGACGGGGACTCCGGCGTCCGGGCTTGCCGTTGCGGCCACGCCGGGAAGGGGTTTCGCGAGCTTCATGGAGTCCAGCACGGCGTCGAACGCCGTTTTCAGTTCGTCGAACCGGTCAGCGTGCGACGTCATGAACGCGAAATGGTAGATCGAGGGGGCGAAGATCTCCGAGCTCGTGTCCGGCTTATCCTTGACTGCGACGATGCACCAGCGGTACATGCCCTGCGTCGCGCCCTGCCTGAACGAGAAATCATGGACGATCGCGTCGCACCCGGCGATCTTACGCTTCCGCGTCCCGACCGCGGCGTATTCGCCGAAGGTTTTGAAGGTGTTTCCCACCTTTGCGGCCAGAACGGCGTCGAGCGGATCCGCCTTTCCGATGAGCGCGACAATGGCCATCCCTTCGTCCCCTTTATCCCGGCCGAAGGGGAAGAACGAAGCGAGAAGCCGTCCGTCCGCGCCGTAATAGCGGTATTTCGCGCCCATCGCGTCGTTCGAGTCCCGCCAGCCCGGTCCGAGATCCAGCACGAACCCGTCTTCCTCGACGCGCCTGGGGCCCGCCTGCGTTCCCTGCGCTCCGCCCTGCGTCGCCGCGACAGGCGACGGACGCGGAAGGACCCTGACGGATGCGACGATCTCCGCAAACGATCCCTTCACGGCGGGGAAGTAGTTCGACGTCGTATTGAAGAAGAACGTGTAGGCGGCGTTATTCACGACGAACACGACGACGCGCCCCGTGAACGGAACGGGGCTTTGCGGCGGGGAGTAGACGTAATCGTGCAGCTCCGCGTCGCATCCCGCGACCGTCAGGTTCAGCGTCTCGAGCGACTGGTAGTTCTGCAACCCCGCCGCGTTCTTCCGCAGCCCCTCTTCGAGCAGTTGCGTCGGCGTCTTCGGCGTCATCAGCGGCTCTTTGGCGAGGTACATCTCGCCGACGGGGTTCCCCTGGTACATCAGAACCTGGTACGCTTTCATTCCGGGCGCTTCCTTCGCAATCCAGCCAGGCGGCATCGCGAAGGAGATGTCGTCGGCGGTCACCGCTCCTCCGTATGCCGGAAGCGCCGCAATCCCTGCGCCGGCGGCGGTGATGCACAGGAGGACCAACACTCCCAGGTGCGCGTATCTCCGGATCATGCGTTCTCCCTCCTTCTCGTTGTGACAGGCCCTGCGCGCGAAAAGGAAAGTTCAGGCGCGGCGGTGGCGCCCATACGGTTCGCGCGGTGGTTCGCGTTGTTGCTCCGAAAGCATCGCGCGAAAGAACGCGATGCGGCGGGATGTTCGCCCCGCAGGAGAAGCGGGGGACTGGTTGCGTTGTATATCATCACTTCGCCCGTGCGGGAAAAACTTGCACGGGCATAAGTTCGCGCATCCGCTTCGCGGATTACACGTCGGCGGGCGGGCAAGAATCATGCCCGTGCGCCGACGTGGCGCTCACTTACCATCCTCTTCCCCCTCCGCCACCGCCGCCACCTCCGGAGCTGCCTCCGCCGCCGAGGCCGCTGCTGCGGCTGCTTCCGGAGGAGC
>CALMZW010000399.1 GCA_937870605.1 uncultured Synergistaceae bacterium | reverse complement strand
TTTCAGGATATCGGATTCGGAAATATATCCAATGAGTGACCACTCCTCGTCAACAACGGGGAGACCGGATACGTTATGACTGTATAGCGTGTGAACCGTATCCTGGATCCAGTCGTTCTCAAGCACCGACGTCAGGTCTCGCTGCATAATTTCTCTGGCTGTCGTTCTCAATCGCTATTCATCCTCCCCGATGCGCTCCTGCCTTACGCGCGTTACAAGGACATGCAGGCAAAAAACGAATAAATCAATATCTTTTTTCCACCGCCAGGGCTCCTGCAAAAGACGATAAAGCCATTCCATCCCCAACTTTTGCCATGATTCGGGAGCCCGTGAAAGATTACCAGAAACAACATCGAAGGAACCGCCGACACCGACGGCGACTATTGGTCCCAGCTCTTCCGAAAATTCGTCGATCCAGATTTCCTGTCGAGGGAGTCCCATTCCGACAAAAAGGATCTTTGCGCCGGCATTCCGTATGTCCCGGGCAATGGCCCGACTCTCCGAAGGATCGAAAAAGCCGTTTTGGCATCCGGCAAGGATGAGATCCGGATACTTTTCCCTGAGTCTTTCGGACGCGCCTCGAACAATGTCATCCGTCCCGCCAAGCAGATACACGGGCCAGCCTTCAGCGGCCGCAAGACGCGTGAGACGCGCCATGAAATCGATGCCGGTTACGCGTTCCTGAACCGGGACACCCAAGAAACGAAGCGCCCAAACAAGACCGGAACCGTCTGCAAGGGTCATTGCGGATCGTTGCAGAACGCTCTTGTAACGCATGTCCCTTCTCGCCTGCATCAGCGCGAGCGCATTCACCGTAGCAACGAGATTCGCCCTGCTCCCCGCATCGATAAGGCTTCGGACCTTTGCAACGGCGTAGTCCATGGAGACATTGTCGATGTGTATTCCCCAAAGGCCCTTTTGTTGCGATTTCTTTTCGAGATTACGGTACAGCCGAAAAAGCGGGATAGCCGTCACTCCCGAAAAAAACAGAATCCCACTGAGCACAAGTACGGTCCCCCTGCTGCCGTCAAGCTGAAACAACGCAATAACGGCCCCGATGATGGCGCATACCGCAGTGATGCAACGAACGGCGCTGGGATGATCCATTCCTTTCGAAATAAGCTTTCGATAGAAGACCATAGCGCCTTGAGGTCTGGAAAGAAAGGCGAAACTTGCGAAATGAAGCGATGTCTCCATGAGTGGAATCGCGAAAAGACCGAGCGGAAGAATAAGCAGGGCGCTGAACGTTATTCCCTTGCTGACGCCGATGGAAGACGTCCCTGCGATAAGCACCCCCCAAAATGCGGAAAGCGCCTCTCCGAGACGGCGATACATGTGCCCGTGGCGGCTCCAGAAGACCGCCAGAAGGGCAAGTCCGGTACAGGACATGAAAAATGCATCGTCCATTTTCTGCGGGGAGAGAACCGTGACAATGAGCAGGAGGCTCATGCTGATCGCAAGTAGGTGCCCCGTCATGCCCGGGATGTTGTCCAGCTGCTGAAAAACGACAGGAAAGATGAAGATCCAGAAAGCGGAAAGAACGATGGATGCCGTGTCCGAGAGATAAATGTACTGTCCGTCGGGAAGGCCTATGAAACTGATGCGCGGACCGAAGATGGCGAATACGACTCCAATACACGCATACACATAGTACAGCGTGTTCCGCTGTACTATGTGATGCCACATTCCTGCAACAGCCGCGATGACAGCCATCAACACGACAAATCGTGTCGACGAAGAACCAAGCCATATGGCATTGACGAGCCACGCGGCGATAAGCGAAAGATCTCGCATGTAATTATAGCGGGACGTGTCAAGAAAACGTCTGCAAATCCGTTGAAACAGGAAGCAACAGACCATCGTTATTCCGGAAAAGAAAATGACGTTATAGACATACGGTCCGACGAGTGCTATAGGGAATCCCACCTTCCGCACAATCTTGTTTATTGTAGCACGAAAGGGCTGTCCCACGCAGAAGAAACGCCTCTCTTCGTCATGCGCGGCTGCTTTCTATTTTACGGTCGTCACTCCGTTCATGTACGGACGCAACACCTCGGGCACGAGGAACGAACCGTCTTCCTGCTGATAATTCTCGATAACGGCGATCAACGTCCGTCCTATGGCGATCCCCGATCCGTTCAACGTGTGGACGAAACGCGGTTTCCCGCCGTCTTTCGGGCGATAGCGCGTGTTCATTCTTCTGGCCTGAAAATCCTCGCAGTTGCTGCACGAGCTGATTTCACGATACTTGTTCTGCGACGGAAGCCACACTTCGATGTCATATGTCTTGCTCGACCCGAAGCCCATATCGCCTGTGCTGAGGCAAATAACCCGGTACGGGATTTTCAACAGCTGCAATACCTCTTCGGCATTGGCGGTCAGCTTTTCCAATTCATCGTAGCTCGTTTCCGGGGTACTTAATTTTACCATTTCGACTTTGTCAAACTGGTGCTGACGAAGAAAACCGCGGATGTCCCGTCCGTAGCTTCCCGCTTCTCTTCTGAAGCAGGGAGTATATGCGGTATAGTACAGCGGAAGCGCGTCTTCTTCCAAAATATCGCCGGCATGCAGGTTCGTCAGCGGCACTTCGGCAGTGGGAATAAGCCACAAATCGTCCCCTTCGCATTTGTATAACTCTTCGGCGAATTTCGGAAGCTGCCCTGTTCCTTGCATGGTTGCGCTATTGACCATGAAGGGCGGTTCTATTTCCTTGTATCCATGCTTTTCCGTGTGAAGATCCAGCATGAAGTTCAACAGGGCGCGTTCCGTTTTCGCCCCCAACCCCTTCAATACCGTAAAACGACTTTGCGCGAGAGCTGCGCCTCGCTCAAAATCCATGATTCCGAGCGCTTCTCCGATTTCCCAGTGCGGCTTCGGCTCGAACGGGAACGTCGGAACCTCTCCCCACTTACGGATTTCGACGTTGTCGTTTTCGTCCCTGCCGACAGGACACGTTTCGTGGGGACGGTTCGGAACCCTCAGAAGCAAATCATCAAGCGTGGCGTCAATTTCGGTGATACGCGCGTCGATTGTCTTGACGCGTTCGCCGACGAGGCGCATCTCTTCCATGAGGCCCGAGGCATCTTCTCCGGCCGCCTTGGCCTGACTGACCTTTCTGGATCCTTCATTGCGCTTCGCCTTCAATTCCTCGGATTCAACGAGGAGCGATCGCTTCTCCGTGTCAAGCGACAGGAGCGCATCGATATTCATATCGTTGTTGCGGTTTGCAAGGAAACGCTTCGTTTCTTCGACATTGCTTCGTATCCATCGGATGTCAAGCATGATCTTTCTCCTTCCCTTCACGGAACTCCCTGAGAAGATTCGCCATTTCCAAGGCAGCCAGGGCCGCTTCGGCTCCTTTGTTTCCCGCTTTGCTTCCGGCTCTGAGAAGCGCCTGTTCCAGCGTATCGCAGGTCAGCACTCCGAAAGCGACGGGGATTCTCTGCTCAAGACCTATGTGTGCAATTCCCTTTGACACTTCATTCGCAACATAGTCAAAATGCGGCGTATCGCCGCGGATAACCGCGCCAAGCGCCACAATGGCATCGTACTTGCCCGACAACGCCGCCTCTTTGACGACAAGCGGAATTTCCCACGCTCCGGGAACCCAGGCAATGTCCACAGCGGTATGCGACACTTCGTGCCGCAGCAAAACATCCTTTGCGCCTTCCAGGAGACGGGAAGATAACAGCTCGTTGAAGCGGGAGACGACGATAAAGAAACGGAGTCCCCGTCCAACCAGCTTTCCCTCGAAGGTTCTCATGGCCGATCATCCTCCGTAGTCAAAGTTTTTTCGCTATATCGTGAAGCAGATGTCCCATTTTTTGTTCTTTGGTGTCAAGATACCGTTTGTTGAAATCGTTTGCCTGAATGATCAGCGGAACCCTTTCGGAGATAATCAACCCGTATCCTTCAAGTCCGACAATTTTTCTCGGATTATTTGTTATGAGCCGGATCTTTCCGACCCCGAGGTCGCGCAGAATCTGCGCTCCGACTCCATAGTCCCTGAGATCCGCCGGGTACCCGAGCGCTATGTTGGCCTCGACCGTATCGTAGCCGTTATCCTGAAGGTGATAGGCTTGGAGTTTTCCTGCGAGCCCGATTCCTCTTCCTTCCTGTCTCATGTACAGGACGACGCCCTGCCCTTCCTCATTCACCATGCTCATGGCCTGATGCAACTGAGGACCGCAATCGCAACGGAGGGAACCGAACACATCTCCCGTCAGACATTCGGAGTGGACACGCACAAGCACGTTCTCTTTTCCTTTGATCTCGCCCTTGACCAGAGCGACGTGCGTCGTTTCCTTTCCCTCTTCGAGAATGCTTCGGTACCCATACGCCATGAAATCTCCAAAAGCAGTGGGAAGTTTGACTTCGACGAAACGTTCGACAAGTTTTTCCCGTACGATGCGATAGCGAATAAGATCTTCGATCGAGAAAATCCGCAACCCGTGTTTCCGGGCAAACGGAATAAGTTCGGGAAGCCTTGCCATACTGCCGTCGTCACTCATAACTTCGCAGATTACACCGGCCGGCGCCAGCCCGGCCAGGCGAACCAGATCGATCGCCGCTTCGGTATGCCCGGCGCGCTTGAGAACTCCTCCACGCTTCCCGATCAGCGGAAACACATGCCCCGGTCTGAGAAAATCTTCCGGTTTCGCGTTGGAATCCGCAAGGAGTCGCGCCGTCAGGGCGCGCTCCTCCGCCGAGATACCGGTCGTCGTTCCCTCTTTTGCATCCACGGAAACAGTAAACGCGGTTCCGTGTCGCTCCGTGCTTTCAGGAACCATGTGCTGGAGTCGCAGTCTTTCCGCCTGTTCGGGCGCGATGGGAACGCACACAAGCCCCCGCGCGAAGCGGACCATAAAATTGACGTCGTCAGCCGTGACGCGTTCTGCGGCGACGACGACGTCGCCTTCATTCTCGCGTTCTCTGTCGTCAACGACAACGATCATTTTCCCATTCCGGATATCGTCGATAGCCTCTTCGATCGTGCTGAAAGCATCGTTATACATGTCCATTGGCATTTTCCCCCTCCCGGGTTTCACATACGACAAACCTCGGGTGAACTAATAGTCGAGATCCCTCAGGAGATCCCAACTGACGCCACCTGTTTCGATCAAGGGCGCATCCTTTTTTTCGAGAAAACGATACACGTATTTTCCGAGAATATCCATCTCAAGATTCACGAGATCCCCTTCCGCCAGCATTCCCAGAGTTGTCATCTTCCTGGTTGTGGGGATCAATCCGACCGAGAAGAAATCCAAACCGCATTCCGTTATCGTGAGACTTACGCCGTCCAGGGAAACGGACCCTTTTTCGACGGCGTAGCGCATCATCCTTTCGTTGGCGGCGATCGAAATTTTCGTCGCCGTGCTCTCGCGGGAGAGCGACCGAACAATGCCGACTCCGTCGATATGCCCCTGGACGAAATGTCCGTCTATTCTCGATCCGGGCTGCAGCGGCCGCTCGAGGTTCACGCGATCGCCCGCACGCATCTTCGGGAAACGCGTTCGTTCCCACGTTTCCTTCATAATATCCGCCGAAAAGGCGCCACCGCCCGATTCAACCACAGTCAGGCACGCTCCGGAAACCGCAATGGAAGCGCCGAACGGCAGA
>CALMZW010000398.1 GCA_937870605.1 uncultured Synergistaceae bacterium | reverse complement strand
TCACGCCGTAGGCGGTATGCTGCTTCATCTCCTCGAACTCCAGCGGCGTCAGCTTTCCGGGCTTCTTGAGGATCAGATCGGGAACGCCGACCTTGCCGATGTCATGCAGGGGCGCCGTCTTGAAGAGCAGGTCGATAATTCCGTCACGTGACAGATAGCTGCGGAACTTCGGGTGGCCTTTCAGGGCTTCCGCGAGCACGCGGACATACCGTTGCGTGCGCAGGATGTGTCCGCCCGTCTCGAGATCCCGCGTCTCCGCGAGGGCGGACAGGCTGTTGATCATGACCTCCTGGAGCGCCGAGATCTCTCGCGTCCGCTCCCGGACCAGATCTTCGAGGTGATCCCGGTACCGCTTGAGGTTCAGGTGGTTTTTCACGCGCGCCTTCACGAGTTCCAGGCTGAACGGCTTCGTGATGTAGTCCACGGCGCCCATCGCAAGTCCGCGCGCTTCGTCGCTTTCCTCGGTCTTCGCCGTCAGGAAGATCACCGGGATTCCGGCCGTCTCCGGCGCGGCCGCCAGGCGATCGAAGACCTGGTAGCCGTCCATATCCGGCATGACGATGTCGAGCAGGATGAGGTCCGGACGATCCATGGCGGCCGCTTCGAGCGCCGCGGGGCCGTCCATCGCCACGCGGACGTCGTAGAGATCCCCCAGCGCCGAGACAAGCTCGTCGACGCTCGACTCAACGTCGTCGACGATCAAAACTTTCGCAGGGGTCGAATCAGTCATCAGGTTCATCACATCCTCTCAACCAAAACACAGTGTACTGTCGGCGCGTGAAATTGTCTATCACGTCCGGTACGGAACATCGTCGTCCGGGTATTCGCGCGCGATCGCGCGGATGTCGTCGCCCATGTCGAGAAAGCAGCCGGCCATCTCCGGATCGAACGACGTTCCCCGGCCTTCGGCCACGAGCGAAAGCGCGTGTTCGTGCGTGAAGGGCTCCTTGTACACGCGGCGGCTCACGAGCGCGTCGTAGACGTCGGCAAGGGCCATGATCCGCCCCGATACGGGGATGTCCGCTCCGCGCAGGCCGCGGGGGTATCCGGTTCCGTCCCACTTCTCGTGGTGGGAGTACGCGATTTCCGCGGCGAGGCGCAGGAAAGAATTCGTTCCCAGCCTCTTTTCCGCAACGCGCAGCGCCTGCATTCCGTAGACGGTATGTTTTTTCATCTCTTCGAATTCTTCGGGCGTGAGTTTCCCAGGTTTCCGGAGAATCGCGTCCGGCACGCCGACCTTTCCGATGTCGTGCAGCGGCGCGGATTTGTACAGAAGGTCGACCGTCGCGCCGTCCAGGACGCCCCCGTACGAGGGACGCCCGCTCAGGCGTTCCGCAAGCGTCCGGACGTATCGCTGCGTCCGGAGGATATGGCCGCCGGTTTCGGGGTCCCGCGTCTCGGTGAGCGACGCGAGGCAATAGATCGCGACTTCCTGCGTGGCCGCCAGCTCCGACGTGCGATCCCGAACGAGATCCTCCAGGCGGTCGCGATACCGCTTGAGTTCGATCTGGTTGTTGACGCGCGATTTCACGAGTTCGGGACTGAAGGGTTTCGCGATATAGTCCACGGCGCCGAGCGAGAGCCCCCGGGCCTCCTCGTTCTCCCCCGTCATGGCTGTCAGGAAGATGACCGGGATACCCCTCGTTTCGGGATTCTCCTTGAGACGGCGGCAGACCTCGTATCCGTCCATTCCGGGCATCATAACGTCGAGAAGGATCATGTCCGGTTTCTCGTCCGCGACCGCTTCGAGCGCTCCGGGGCCGTCCATCGCGACACGAACGTCGTAGATGTCGTCGAGCATCCCGACGAGAAGGTCGACGTTCGTTCCGGTATCGTCAACGATCAGCACCCGGGACAACGCGCCGTTCATCCGGTCGTCACCTCCCCTCCGGAAAGCGCGCGCATGAGCTCCAGCACGAGCTGCTCCGTTTCCCTGAACTTGTACTGTCCGAGCAGCGCATCCATATCCGTCAGGCTCCGGGAGTATTCGTCCGGCCAGGACAACGCGAGGATCTCGGCCATGACGTCCCTGCACGGCCGGGGCTTGCGCTTCCGGAGGTCCGGAAGCAGCCGTTCGAGCATGGATGCAAGCTGCGCGGAACTTCCGGACTCTTTTGCGGCGGCCGCGACGGTTTGTTCTTTCTCAAAGCAGGCGACGACGGGATCCAGGTCGCGGATCACCCGGGAAAGCTCCGTTCCGAACGCGTCGATCAACGCCTCAGTTTCGGCCGCCGCCGGACCTGCAAGGGCCGATTCCAGCCGTTCGGCGATACGATGAAGATCCATCGCCCCGATCGTTCCGGCCACCCCCTTGATCGTGTGCGCGATCCGGACGGCGCGCTGCGGGTCTCCGTCGGCCACGGCCGAACGGATCCCGGCGGGCGTTCCGGAATAGTCGCGATGGAACTTGCAGAGCAACGACGCATAGAGCTTCCGGTTTCCCGCGACGCGCGACAGACCGATCTCCGGGTTCACGACTCCGAGCTGCGACAGGTTGCAGGGTTCGGCTTCCGGCGCGGGAGGTTCTTCGCGCGCGCCGGCGTAGTCCGGCGGAAGCGGGCGCGTTCCGGGGCGGATCCACTTCACAAGCATGCGGAAGAGGTCCGCCGGGTCGATCGGTTTGGTCACATAGTCGTCCATGCCGCACTCCAGGACGCGCTCCCGGACGCCGGCCATCGCGTCGGCCGTCATCGCGACGATCGGAATCCCTCGATCCGGGACTCCGGATCCGCTTCGCTCCCGTTCCAGTCTCCGGATCTCCATCGACGCGGCGAATCCGTCCATCTCCGGCATCTGGAGGTCCATGAGGACGACGTCGAACGGCGCGGCTTCCGTTACGCGCTCCACGCCGACGCGGCCGTTTTCGGCCGTGTCCACGAAGAAGCCCTCCGCCGCGAGAATCTCCGTCGCAAGCTGCCGGTTGATCTCGTTGTCCTCGACGAGCAGCAGGCGCGCTCCCCGGCAAGCGTCGAGGCCTTCGGGCGTCTCCGCCTTCCGCCGCCCCTTTTCGATGCCTCGTTCCGTGTGTCGGCCGAAAGCCCCCATGATCGCGTCGAACAGGACGGACTGCGTCACGGGTTTGAGAAGGTACCCGTCGAGATTGCACCGCCTGGCGTCCTCCATGACGTCGTCCCTGCCGTATCCGGTCACGAGAATGATCTTCGGGACCCGCTCCAGCGTCGTCTCCTGCTGGATCCGGCGCGCGGCCTCGATGCCGTCCATCCCCGGCATCATCCAGTCCATGAGGATGAGATCGAAGGGCAACGCTCCCATGAAGGCGTCGGCCCGGAGTTTTTCGAGCGCTTCCTCCCCCGACGCAACCAGGTGCGCCTCGAAAGAGAATTCCTTCAGGTACTGCTCCATGACCTCCCGGAAGGTGGCGTTGTCGTCAACGACCATGACCTTGAGTCCCCGAATCGCCTCGGGCAGAATGACGCGCACAGCGGTCCCGGGGGGGCGGCCGAAGACGGCCGTGAAGCGGAAGGTGCTCCCCTTTCCGGGCTCGCTTTCCACGCCGATCGTTCCGCCCATCCGTTCAACGAGGTTCCGGCTGATGCTCAAGCCGAGTCCGGTCCCGCCGTAGCGGCGCGTCGTTGACGCGTCGGCCTGCTCGAACGACCGGAAGAGCTTTTTCCGCTGCTCCTCCGTCATGCCGATGCCGGTATCCCTGACGGAGAACGCGAGCGTCGCCTCGTCCTCGCCGACCGATTCGGACGTGACGGAAACGACGATTTCGCCCTTCTCCGTAAACTTCACGGCGTTGTTCACGAGGTTGAGCAGCACCTGCCCCAGGCGCAGCGGATCGCCGACGAGCGACGCGGGAACGGACGGGGCGACGTCGAAGATCAGTTCGAGCCCCTTTTCCTGCGCCTTCATCGTCACCTGGTT
>CALMZW010000397.1 GCA_937870605.1 uncultured Synergistaceae bacterium | reverse complement strand
AGCGTCATGAAAATCGGAGAGATTCTCCTCCGGCAGGGCGTCATCGACCGGGAAACGCTCGACCGTGCGGTGGAGATCCAGAAGACGTGGACGTCGCCCATCGGGACGATCCTGATGGCGCTCGGGATCGTGAACTCCCGCCAGATCGCTCTCGCGCTCGCCGAACAGTTTTCCCTCTCGTACCGCGATCCGGGAGCGGCGCCGCCGGATCCCGCCGTTTTTCGACGTGTCCTGTCCCGCGTCAGCGAGTCGTTTCTCCGGGAGCATTCGGCGCTTCCGCTCGGAGAAGAGGACGGAAAGATCGCCTTTGCGACCTCCGATCCGACGGACCCGGTTTTCGGGAAGGAACTCCCGGAGCGTCTCGGGTGCGGGATCGTCCTGTACGTCGCGAGCGAGCGGGATATATCCCGCGCCTTCATGTCGGTCTTCAAACAGACGTATATCGACGAGACCGTGATGGGGCTCTTCTACCGGACGCCCGAACAGTCCGCCATCCAGACCTTCACGAACGCGCAACTCGCGGCGATCTTCCTTTTCGTCACGGCGCTCCTCGCCGGGGCATACTACCGGCCGATCGCCGTCGGAACGGCTGTCGTTCTCGCGATCAACATCCTGTACCTCATTTCGATCCTGTTCAAGTTCGCGGCGTCGATGGCCGGCGCGCGCACGGAGATCCTCCAGCAGGTTTCCGACGAAGAGGTCGCGGCGCTGAAGGACGAAGACCTTCCCGTCTATACGGTTCTCCTTCCGATGTACCGGGAGCCCGTCGTCGTCGCGACGCTCATCGAGTCGGTCAAAAAGTTCGACTACCCGACGAGCAAGCTCGACGTGAAGATCCTGCTCGAGGAGGATGACGTCGAAACGTACGAAGCCCTGCGGCGCATTCAGCCCCCCGCGCACTTCGAGATCGTCCGCGTGCCGTATTCGTTCCCGAAGACGAAGCCGAAGGCGTGCAACTACGGTCTGCTCTTCGCGCGCGGAGCGTTCCTCACGATTTTCGACGCGGAGGACATTCCCGACAGGGACCAGCTCAAAAAGGCGTTTGTCGCGTTCGCCAAGGGGCCGGAGAATCTCGTGTGCGTCCAGGCGGCGCTGAACTATTTCAATGCGCGGCAGAACTTTCTGACGAAGCTGTTTACGCTGGAATACTCGTACTGGTTCGACTACATGCTTCCCGGGATCGAGGCGCTCCGTTTCCCGATCCCGCTCGGGGGGACATCGAATCACTTCCGTGTGGAGATGCTCCGGGCGCTTGGGGGATGGGACCCCTTCAACGTCACGGAGGACGCGGATCTCGGCATCCGGGCGAGCGCCCGCGGATACCGGATCGCCACCGTCAATTCGACGACGTACGAGGAAGCGAACAGTCGCGCGGGAAACTGGATCCGGCAGCGGTCGCGCTGGATCAAAGGGTACATGATGACGTACCTCGTGCACATGCGGCATCCCGTCCGCTTCGTTCGCCGGGCGGGATGGCGCGCCTTCTGGGGGTTGCAGCTGCTGGTGGGAGGCACGTTCCTGACCTTTCTGATCAACCCCGTGCTCTGGATCGTCTTCATCTTCTGGCTCGCGTTCCGTCCCCAGTGGATGGACGCCTATTTCCCTCCGGCCGTCGTGGTGATCTCGAATATGAACCTCATTCTGGGAAACGCGGTCGCAATCTACATGAACATGCTCGCCGTCTTCCGGCGGCAGTACTTCTGGCTGACGCCCTACGCGCTGCTCAATCCCGTGTACTGGATCCTGCATTCCATAGCGGCGTACAAGGCGCTATGGCAACTGCTGACGAATCCGTTCTATTGGGAGAAGACCACTCATGGACTCGCATCCGAGACCGAACACCCGGGCTCGTAGCTTCTTCGGCGTTTTGTGCGCGCTGGCGCTGTTGTTCCCGCTGCTCTGCGCGGCGACGATCCCGCTGGCGAAACGCTTCCTGCTTCCGGAAGCGTTTCCCCTGCTTCTCGCCGCACGGGATCCCGGCGGGCTGTCCGCGGCCGATTCGATCCTGCTGAAACCGCTGGGGGTTCATGTCCTGTGGAAGGCCGTTTTCCCGTTTTCACGGGGAATGCGGGACGGCGCCGTATCGGGATGGGGAGCGCTCTGCGCGCTGGGATTCTCGGTTCTGTCCGGCGTTCTCGTACTGCTTGCGGCGAGAACCCATCTTGGAGGCGCCGGCGTTCTCGTGTTCTTTCTCGTCGCCCTTTCATCTCCGTCCGTGCTGTTCACGGGGTCGACCAGCCCGGCCGGGACGCTGTTCCTGGCGCTCTGTTCCACGGCGGCGGCCGCTTTGCTGTCGTACGCCGTCCTGGAGCGGACGTTTTTTCTTTTCGTTGCGGGGCTGGCGCTTGGAGCCGCGCCGTTTTTCCATCCGGCGGCCCTCTATTTCGTCATCGGAATGGCGGCGACGCTCTGGATGCTCTTTCCCGGAGACCGCGACAAGCATCTGGCGCTCTATATCGTCCTCTTTTCCCCCTTCGTTCTCCTCGGCGGCGGATGGATGTTCCTTCACAGGATCTACGAACGGACCGGCCCGTTTTTTCCCGAGCTTCCGACCCTGGCGGCGACCTGGAACCCGAGCCTCATATCGTTCGCCGTCCTCGCGTGTGCGTTTCTCGTGATCGGCCGGCAGTCGCGCCCGGAAAACCCCGCGTCGTGCAGCCTGATGGCCGCGCAGGACGGAACGTTCACCATCTGCGACGGAGAGCGGATGGCCCGTTTCGAGTCCTTCTGG
>CALMZW010000396.1 GCA_937870605.1 uncultured Synergistaceae bacterium | reverse complement strand
ACGAGCGGCTGGACCTCGACGGAAAATTCCGGAACACGTGCGTCTATTCGCGCGTGCATCGTCCGGAATAAACCGGGCGGGGCTTCTCCCGCGGAGTATGGGGACTGCCGAAACGGGCGCGCTTCCTTCCCGGGAAGCTGCGCCTGTTTTTGTATCCGATATCGAAACGACCGCACGGCGCCGCAGGTTTGTGGATATGCCTCCGTTCCGTCATATTATGCAGTTGTTTCACATACAATCGCGGTCCCCATTTGCGTATTTTGCCTTTGAATTGACATAATTTCTTGACTATGCTATTACAAACGAACGCCAGAGATGGGGCGGCGTCCGCCCGCATCTTCCGGGCGAAACGGAACACGGGGGGGAACGCGCGATGTTTTCGAAACGTCTTGCCCGGGTGCGTTGCGCGCTGGCCGACGAAGGGGCCGACGGCCTCGTTGTCTTCAGCGCGGAGTACGACAACATCGCGAATATCCGGTATCTCAGCTCGTTCACGGGATCGTTCGCGATCGTCGTGCTCTCCGCGACCGACGCGCGACTGATCACGGATTCGCGCTACTTCCTGCAGGCGGAGGAGGAGTCGCCGCTGCCGCTCGTCCGCATCGAAGGGCGCGACCCCTGGCCCGCCGTGAAGGCGACGCTGTCGGACATGAAGATCCGAACGCTCGCCTTCGAAACGGAACGTCTGCACGTCGACGCGTTCCGGCGTCTCGAATCCCTCTGCCCGGACCTTCTCGGGCTCGACCGCTTCCTCCTGCGCCTCCGCGCCGTCAAGGACGCTTCCGAAATCGCGTCCGTCCGGGAGGCGTGCCGCATCGTCTCGGAGGCGTTCGTCGCCTTTCTGCCCTCGCTTCGTCCCGGACGCACCGAAGCCGATCTCGCGGCGGACCTCGTGCATCAGATCCGCATCCGAGGCGCGCAGCAACTCGCCAAGGGACATTTCGTCGTCGCGTCCGGCCTCCGCGGCGCCCGTCCGCACGGCGTCTTTTCGGGCAAAGTCATCGAAACGGGAGATTTCGTCACCTTCGACTTCGGCGCGTTCTATAAGGGATACGTCAGCGACATGACGCGGACCGTGTGCGTCGGGCATGCGCCCGCGCGGATGGCCGAACTCTACTCGGTCGTTCTGGAAGCGCAGCGGCGCGCGCTGGCCGCATTCGCCGCTCCCGGAGGAGCGACCGGCGCGTCCGTCGACCGGGCGGCCCGGGAGCATATCGCGTCCTGCGGTCTCGGCGACCGCTTCACGCACTCCACGGGGCACGGCATCGGCCTCGAGATTCACGAACTGCCCGTTCTCAACGCCATGAACGAAGAACGTCTTCCTCCGGGCTCGACCGTCACGGTCGAACCGGGCGTCTACATCGAAGGACTCGGGGGGGTGAGGATCGAAGACAGCGTGCTGGTCGAGGGTGCCGGGTGCGAGGTTCTGACGGGAGCGCCGAAAGAACTTCTGGAGCTGTAGGGGGCGTGACGGAGCGATTCCTGCGCTCCGCACGGCCGTCGTATCGGATGTATCGAGAGGGGGAAAGACGAAGGTGAAGACGAGAAGAGTGTTCGTTGCGGCGCTGCTCTGCCTGGCGTTCGCCGGTGCGGTGCAGGCGAAGGAAGCGGTGCTGAAGGTGGCCCAGGTGGCGGATATCAGCAACCTGGATCCCCACAGGATCAACGATGTCTATTCCGCGAACGTGGTCCGCCAGGTGTACAACGGCCTTGTCCAGATGGATGACATGATCCGGATCAAGGGAGACCTTGCGGAATCGTGGGAGAACCCGGACGCGAAGACCTGGATTTTCCATCTGCGCAAGGGCGTCAAATTCCACAACGGCGAGGAGCTGACCGCGTCCGACGTGAAGTTCACGATCGAACGCATTCTCGACCAGAAGACCGCCTCTCCGGGCGCGGTCCACGTGAAGGAAATCGCCTCCGTCGAGACGCCCGACCCGTACACCGTGAAGATCACGACGAAGAACCCCTTCGCCCCGCTGCTGAGCAGCCTCAGCCGCTACGAGCTGTCCATCCTGAACGAGAAGGCCGTGAAGGCGGGCGGCGACGCGTACGGCAAGAACCCGGTCGGAACGGGGCCCTTCAGGTTCGTCGAGTGGAAGAGCGGCGACAGGGTGACGCTCGCGAAGTTCGCCGACTACTACCAGGGGCCCGCGAAGGTTGACGGAATCGTCTTCCGCGCCATCCCCGAGGACGCCACGCGCCTCGTGGAACTCGAGTCCGGCGCGGTGGACATCGTCTCGAACCTGCCGCCGCAGGACTTCGACCGCATGAGCAAGAACCCGAACGTCACGGTCGTCGACGTTCAGGGGCAGTCCACGCTGTACATGGGAATCAACGAGGAACTCAAGCCCTTCGACAACAAGCTCGTCCGCCAGGCGCTCAACTACGCCGTGGACAAACAGGCCATCATCGACGCCGTGTTCTTCGGCAAGGCGGCCGCGTCTTCCGGTCCCATCTCGCCGAGCATCTGGGGGTTCGACGAGACGCTGAAGCCCGTGTACCCCTATGATCCCGAGAAGGCGAAGGAACTCCTGAAAAAGGCCGGTTTCCCGAACGGCTTCGAGTGCGTGATCCTGACGGACCCGCGCACCGAACGCAAGAGCGTCAGTGAACTCGTTCAGTCCTATCTCGAAGCGGTCGGCGTCAAGGCGTCCATCGAGGCCATCGAATGGGGCGCCTTCCTGTCCGCCACCGCCAAGGGCGCCAAGGGAATGTTCATCATGGGCTGGACCGGCACCGGAGACGCGGACGGCGGCCTCTTCCCGCGCTTCCACTCCTCGAATATCGGCGCGGCCAACCGGAGCCGCACCAGGAGCGCCGAGATCGACGGCCTGCTGCAGAAGGGCCGGACGACCATCGACGAAAAGGAGCGCAAGGACGTCTATAAAAAGCTCCAGGCGATGATCATCGACGAGGCCCCCGAAATCTTCATCGCGGTGACGAAAAACCTCGCGGCCACGCGGAAGAACGTCAAGGGCTACGTGATGTACCCGAGTCTCATCAGCCCGCTGTACGGAGTGTCCATCGAGTAAGCGATCGCGACGGAACGGGGCGGCTCCTTCCTGGAATCGTCCCGTTCCGGTCCACGCCAATCAGAGTCTTTGAGGAGGAACCATCTCGAGATGATCCGGTACATCCTGAAGCGGATAGCGCTCCTGGTCCCGATCCTGCTCGGCGTGTCCATCCTGATATTCGGCGTCATCCGTCTCGCTCCCGGAGATCCCGCGGAGGTGATGCTCGGGCCGACGGCCGCGCAGGAGGACATCGAACTGCTCCGCGAGAAACTCGGACTGAACCGACCCATCGTCGTCCAGTACGGAATTTTCCTGAAAAACGCCCTTCACGGGGACCTCGGGCGGTCCATCAAGACGAACAACCCCGTCATGGAGGAGCTGCTCCAGCGGTTCCCCGCCACCATCACGCTCGCCTTCAGCAGCATCATCCTGGCGCTTCTCGTCGGCTTTCCGCTCGGGATGATCGCGGCGCTCAAACAGAACACCGTCTGGGACGCGCTGAGCAGCTTTCTGGCGCTCGCGGGCTTTTCGATCCCCAACTTCTGGGCGGGGCTCATGCTCATGCTGCTCTTCTCGATCGTCGTGCCGATCTTTCCGTCCTCGGGCTACGGCACCTGGCGGCACATGGTGCTTCCGACCGTCGTGCTCGCCATCCAGACGATGGCGGTCATCGCGCGCATGACGCGGTCGAGCGTTCTCGAAATCATCCGCCAGGATTACGTCCGCACCGCGCGCGCCAAGGGGATCGCGAACAGACTCGTCCTCTTCCGCCACATCGTGCGGAACGCGCTGATTCCCGTCGTCACGATCGCGGGGCTGTACTTCGGCCATTCGCTCGGGGGCGTCGTCATCACCGAGACGATCTTCTCGATCCCCGGAATCGGACGCCTTCTCGTCGACGCCATCCGCTCGCAGGACTACCCCGTGGTCCAGGGGGGCATTCTCGTCTTCGCGCTCTGCGTCGGCGTCGTGAACCTGATCGTGGACGTCATCTATGCGTTCCTCGACCCGCGCATCAAGGCGCAGTACCGGTGATCCCCATGCGCGGACACCGTTTGGCGGAGGATGCCGACAATGCATGAACAGCGTACGGATGTGAAAGAGAAGAAACGCAGCCAACTCGGCGAGGTCTGGCGGCGGTTGCGGCGCAACAAGGCCGCGGTCCTGGGAATGAGCGTGATCGTCGTGCTCTTCGTCGTCGCCATCTTCGCGCCGCTCTT
>CALMZW010000395.1 GCA_937870605.1 uncultured Synergistaceae bacterium | reverse complement strand
AGGCGCCGCAATCCGAACAGGTAAACGACGGGATGGGGATGCCCCAGACCCTCTGGCGACTGATACACCAGTCCGATCGGTCACGAACCATGTTGTAGATTCTGTCTTTACCCCATTCCGGAACCCATGTTACGTCGTTATCGATTGCGGACAGAGCTTTTTGACGAAAGTCCGAAACCTTCACGAACCATTGCTTCGTGGATCTGAAGATTACCGGCTTCTTGCATCTCCAGCAGTGAGGGTATGAGTGATTGATAGACGCCATGCCGAGAAGCCTGCCGTTCGAGCGCAGCGTATCCAGAACCCTTTTTGCGCCGTCGTCAAGGGAAAGTCCTCCGACAAGCGGCGTTTCGGGAACGAATCTGCCCGAATCGTCGACGGGATTATAGACGTCTATCCCGTACCGGATGCCCGTCTCGTAATCTTCGACGCCGTGCCCCGGAGCAGTATGAACGCATCCCGTTCCGGAATCGAGTTCCACGTAATCCGCCAGGACGATCGGGGTCTTGCGTTCTTCATAAAAAGGATGGACGGCCTGCAGCCCCTCCAGTTCGCTTCCCTTGACGGAGAGGACGATATCCGAAAGGTCCAGCCCTGTCGCGTGAGACAAAGCATGCGCAAGATTTTTCGCGAAGAGAAACACGTGTTTTCCCGACCTGGCGAAAACGTACTCATATCCCGGCCCTACCGCGACCGCCATACTGGCGGGGAGCGTCCAAGGCGTTGTCGTCCAGACAATGACGTTTACGTCTTCGTTTTGAAGTTGCGGGAAACGTTCCGCAGCTGCGGGGATGGAATACGAAACATACACGGAGGGGGATTTCTCGTCCCAGTACTCGATTTCGGCTGCGGCCAGCGCGGTCTGACAATCGATGCACCAGAACACCGGTTTTTCGCCTCTGTAGACGAGTCCCTTTTCCACCATATCGGCGAACGCGCCGAGCTGAGCGGCTTCATATTCGGGGAAGAGTGTCATGTACGGGTTTTCCCAATCCCCGAATACGCCGAGGCGGATGAATTCATCGCGCTGGATATCGCGATATTTCAAGGCATACTCGGTGCATTGTTTTCGAAGTTCGACGGGATCCACATCGTCTTTCGAGAGCCCTTCCGATTTCAGAACGTGAAGCTCAATGGGCAAACCATGCGTGTCCCACCCGGGCACATACGGAGAATAATACCCTCTGAGCGTTTTGTATTTTGGAAACAGGTCTTTCAGGATTTTGTTGAAAGCGGTTCCAATATGAATGTTCCCGTTCGCATAGGGAGGACCGTCGTGAAGAATGTACGGAGGGTTCCCTTTTCTTTGTGAAACCATTTTTTCATATATTTCGTTCTCTTTCCAGAATGCAAGAAAGTCCGGTTCTCGTTTCGCAAGGTTCGCTTTCATCGGGAAAGATGTTTCCGGAAGGTTTAACGTTTTTTTGAAATCGTCCGCCATGATACCCCGCCTTTCTCGAATAGGAAAAATGCCGTCCTGCAGAAGCAGGACGGCTGATTTCCGTAAAAATTTACTGTTCCGGCTTTCTTTGCCGGCAATCGAAAAAAACGCCCAAAAACACGACAAGAAACAGCCAAAGGAAGAAGCGTTTTTTCACCGACAAATCGAATGAGTCCGCGGAAAATGGCGAGCCTGGCCAGATTCGAACTGGCGACCTACGGCTTAGGAGGCCGTCGCTCTATCCTCTGAGCTACAGGCCCGCGGAAAGACGTTCGAAACATTACACGGCTTTCGAGTCGGTGTCAAGCTTTGAAGGTGTTTTCAGTAGGTTCGGCGTGGTCGCTCGACACGTATCTTTCGACCGAAAATTCGACCTGAGCCGTCGCTTAAAAAGAAGCCCGATGTGTTTCTCTCCCCCGTTTTCAAACGGAATGCACAGTTTGCCATTATTTTAGGCTCTGTCGGATGAAAGAACCGGAGATAGCGTCGTAGGCAATCGATTCTTCATCCGACGAAATATGCGCGCCCATTCCGAACGCTCCCGAAAGATTCGCGATAAACGCGAGATACGGATTTTCCTCATGCTGTGTCGCTCTGAATCGAGATACATTTTCGATATCGCTTCCGATCTGTTTTTTCAAGTCGTCAGGACCTGAAAAACGAACGGAACCGCGAAGATGTCTGAAAGGAACCACGAGAATTTCCTTTCCGTAGAAGTTGTCATCGCATTCAATGATATGTGCTTCAATGCGTCGCTCGACGACATCGTCGAAAGTCGGATTTACTCCTATGCTCAATGCGCAGAGGTGAACATCCTGTGTCCCCGGTATCAGCGCATACGCTGCATAAACGCCCTCGGGGGGAAGGATCTTCCAGTGAGGCAGCGAGATATTCGCGGTCGGGTACCCGAGCTTCCGGCCTCGCCCGTTGCCGCGGACAACGGCGCCAAAGAGAAAAAAAGGGTATCCGAGCCATTCGCGCGCATCGTCGAGGTTGCCGCCGTGAACGAGCCTTCGAATAGCTGAACTGCTCACCACACGATCGTTTATGAAAATTCTTGGAAGAACACGAAAGAAAACACCCTGTTTCTCGCATGATTCCTGCAGGAGTTTCGAATCTCCTGTTTTTCCCGCGCCGAAATGAAAATTATCTCCAACCACAAGTCCCGAAATTCGACGTAAAGAAAAAAGGTGTTTCAAAAAGCTCTGCGGATCAAGAGCGGCCAAAGCCAGATCGAAGGAAATCCGTACGACGTTCGGAACGTGAAGGTATCGAAAAAGGACTCGCTTTTCATTTTCGTCGAACAACAGTCTGCAGCCGGCAGGAAACAAAACAAGCCCCGGGTGGGGAGAAAAGGTGCACACGCCCCACTCTTCGTTTCTTTCACGAGCCATCGCAGACGCAGTTTGAAACAGGCTTTGATGCCCTTTATGGAATCCGTCAAAAGCACCAAGCGCAAGAATCATGCGTCTCTTTCTCCGGCAGATGTCATGTTTCTTTCGGGAACGGCAAGGAGCGTCGTTCCGGACAAGGACATCGTGCAAAAAGCGACGTGGTTGCGCGTTGCGAGAAGAATGCCGCGCTCGGAGGGGATTCTGCCATAACGGAACGCGCGGACGCACGCAATCGGAACGCTTTTCCCCTGAAGCAGCGTTTCCGATTGAGCGGATGTGATGTCGTACCATGTGTACGCATCAAGCACGGATTCGACAGGTAAGAGAAGGTTCGATACATCCGCTGCAGAGAGATGTTCGAAATCCTCCTGGCTTACGGCCGTGTCGACATGGAGCGAGCCGATAGACGATCTTCTCAGACGAAGCACATGTGCTCCGCATTCAAGAATGTTCCCCATATCACGTATGATGCTTCGTACATACGTTCCTCGTCCGCAGCAAACGGAAAACCCTGCCAGACCGCCTTCCAGCAGAGACGTTCGTCGCCTCACGCTGCGAATGAATACGGGGCGGGGTTTCGTTTCCGGGATGCCTCCCGACCGGGTTACGGCATGCGCAGCGACACCTTTGATTTTCACGGCGGAAATCCGGGGAGGCATCTGCGCCCTCCACCCGAGAAAAGACGCGCATGCGCAATCTATCCTGCGTTCGCTGAGATGGGAAATGTCGTTTTCAGACGTGATTTCGCCTGAGGCGTCGTCGGTATCCGTGGTCTTGCCGAACGCGGCGGTTACGAAGTACTCTTTCGGCAGATTCATGACCATATCCGCCCATCGGGTCGCTTTGCCAATCAGAAGAACGAGAAGCCCGTCGGCAGACGAATCGAGCGTTCCGGCATGTCCGACTTTTATCTCTTTTCCGAGAAGACGGTTGATATGCTGCACGCAGGCTGTGCTGCGAACACCACGCGCCTTATCGAGGAGCAGAAAGCCGTTCATCGCTGCCCATGCACTCATCGATGGCGGAGAAAAGTCGTTCCGTCGCTGAAGATAATGTTCCGGGCAGGGTGCAGCCGGCAGCTTGCGGATGCCCCCCTCCGCCGAAACGGTGAGCGATAGTCGCCGCAGATACGGCGCCTTCCGAACGGATGCTTACGCGGATCCCTTCTCTGTTGTCGATCAGGAGCAGAGCGATATCGACACCGCGTATAAGCAACAACTGGTTGACGAGATTTTCCGTTTCGGAAGGATCAGCCCCGAAATTCCTGAAATCTGCATCGACAAGCCACGTCATGGCGATAGTTCCTTCGATGGTGATTCTCGAAAGGGCAAGCCCCCAGAGGCGCGTTTTCGCATACGATCTGTTGAAATTGAGAAGCCGGTAGACTTCAGCGGGGCGAACGCCCTTTTCGAGCATATCCGACACGGCCTTGTGCGTTCGAGGCGTCGTACAGGAAAACGAAAAGGAGCCGGAATCCGTCACGACGCCGACATAGAGTGAAAATGCGGCTTCGTACGAGACGTGGGAAGTGTTGGCGGAAGAAAAAAGGCCCCAGAGCAACTCTGCGGTTGATGATGCGTCTGCGTCGACGCGAACGATATCACCGTACAGCGAATTGTCGTGATGGTGGTCAATGTTCAGTAACACCGGCGAGAGATCCAGATCCGGAACACTTCTGTCGCGAGTGCTGGTATCAAGCGCGAGAACGACATCGCCCGAAGTCGGCGCAAATTCGCGCAGTGATTCGATCTGTTGGTATTTCTGCGAGTGCGGCAAAAAAGCATACATCTCGGGAAAGGGGTCGCGCCCCCCCCAGACGCAGGGTTTCCCCATTTCCGTTCCAACGCTGAAGAACGCGGCGGCGGAACCGAGAGTATCGCCGTCCGGCTTGACGTGGGAGAGAAAGATCAGACGTTTCGAAGCCTCAATGACGGACCAGAAATCGACGTTATTCTCCATCGTCGTCATCGTCGTCACTCATCGTATCTTCATCGGACTCTCCGCCAAGAATGCTGTCGGGGACGACCGTTCTGAGGAGGCTGTCGATACGCCGCCCGTATTCCTCCGATGAATCGAGAAAGAACGAGAGTTCGGGAATCAATCGCAGCGGGAGGCTCTGAGCAAGAAGGCTTCGCAGAAGACCGGCGATCTCCTGCAAAGCCTTGTGAACACTCTCTCGGGACTCGGGATCCAGGGATGTAAAATAGACCTTGGCATGTCGAAGATCCCTGGAACAATTAACGCCCGTAATTATGGCCTGCTTGGCCAGATCATTCCGAACTTTTGTTTCAAGGAATATCGCGAGATCCCGTTGTATCTGTTTATTGATTCTTTGTATGCGAAAAGTGGTCATATCGCTCCACCTCTTGAGTGTATTCCAGGATATCGAACCCTTCAGCGTCCTGCATCGACTCGACAAATCTGCGAACGCTATCAAGACGGTCGACCGCCATCTGATTTGTCGGAGCGATGGCAGAAAATCCAAGAAAGGCCCGATTCCAGACCCCGTCCGGTCCAAGGTCCATCGCAGAAACATCCCAGCGCGGACGAATCCTTTCAATCAAGGATTTCACCACGCTTCGCCGATCTTTCATGCTTCTGCTTCCCTGGATTTCGATGGAAACAAGAAGAACCGCAACGAAAAGAGTCGGTGAAAAGACGTCCATTCGTATCTGTCAGCGTTCCAGATGCCGCTTTTCTTCAACAACCTCGAAAACTTCGATGATGTCTTTTTCTTGAATGTCCTGAAAATTCCCCAGGTTGATCCCGCATTCGTATCCTGCAGCGACTTCACGAGCCTCATCCTTGAACCGTCTGAGGTTCGAGAGAACGCCGGTCCAGACAACGACGCCGCCGCGAATCAACCGGGCGGGAGAATTCCTTCGCACGAGCCCTTCAAGAACATAGCATCCGGCGATCTTTCCCGCCTTCGGGACCTTGAAGACTTCCCGTATTTCCGCCTGACCGAGTATATGTTCGCGCTTGATGGGCGTAAGAAGGCCTTCAAGCGCCGCCTTGACGTCGTCGATAAC
>CALMZW010000394.1 GCA_937870605.1 uncultured Synergistaceae bacterium | reverse complement strand
CGGGACGCGAGGCGGCCCGCTTGTCGGACAGACGCCCGAGGCTGGTGGTGAGCGGCGAAAATTCGACGCCGATCAGGCCGGTTTTTTCCGGATCAAGCGATTCGTTCACGAGGCCGAGACGGCGCTTCTCCGCATACAGCACGGCCTCGCACCGGGCCATGAGCGCGGACGCCGCGCCGGTTCCGGGGCGCTCGTCCGCCCACACCGGGAACGCCGAAAAAACCAGGAGAACCCCGAGACATACGAAAAGACGGTTCATGACGAACTCCTCCACCGTTGGTTCGACATCCGGACGCCGCCGGATACAAAAGGCGCGGCGCCGTTCGGGCCGCCGCGCCGCTTCGTCATTCGCCGGAGCGAACTTACTTCTTCTGTTCCGTTCCGCGCTTCGGCACGCCGAAACCGACGATCTCGTTCCACTCCTCCGGATACGGCGTCGCCTTGACGTCCGTGTATCCGAGCGCGTACTTGCTGAGGAGCCGGTCGCCGAGCGCGAGCCAGCGCTGGTTGAAGTCGACCGCGTGGGCATAGGCGAAGTCGGTGATCAGTTCCACGGCGCCCTTCTTGTCGCCGGCCTTGAGCATTTCCGCAGCCTTGTCCTGGATCATCGGCGTCTGGATATACAGGGGCGCGAGTTTCGCGTCGCGCGCCTTGTGGATCTCGGTCCGCGCGTCCTGATAGCGCAGTCCCGCCAGTTCCTGAACGCGCGTGTTGACCCACCAGCCGGACTTCGGATCATAGTCGTGATAGCGGTCGCCGATGCCGTAGAGCGCGGGCAGCTTCGTCATGACCGGCCACAGCGGCGTGATGTACGTCGTATCGGCCGCGCCGTACCCGAACCAGCTGATGCCGCGAACCTCGGCCGGAAGATCGCCGCGGACCTGCGCGATGTGAACGTAGCAGGAACGCATCATGTTGACGGAACGCTCCCAGTCGGCGGCGGGATCTTTCTTGCTCGAGTTCGCGAAGCGGATGGGGTTCCCCCACGGCCCGGCCTGGATCCCCTTGCTCAGGTCGAACGGCGTCCCTTCGTACCAGTCGCCCTTGATGGCGAGGACGTCGTGAACGCTGAGTTTCTTGTCCGGCTTGATCGACAGCGGATAGTCGGGTTCGTCGGGTCCGAGCTTGAAGGACTGCGGCGCGGCCAGGGAGAGGACTCTCCACTCGCGGCGGGTCGAATAGAGTTTCGTGTTCGGCGCGTAGACGTCCGCGGGGCTGAAGTTCTTTTTATCGACGTCCTTTTCGGCGATGAAGCCGTTCTTCACGGCGTAGTCGACGATGTCCGGGCACGCCATGACGTTCTGCGTGTCGGTGAGGTCCAGGTTCCGCAGCCTCGCGCGGTTGGCCCCGACGAAGATGTGGTCGTCCGGCATGCGCCACGCGGCCCAGATCCTGTTGCCGTAGAACTCGATGATCCAGACTTCATTTCCGTCCGTGAGCGGCATGGTCTCGCCCGCGTCGAACCAGCCGTATTCCTCCACGAGCTTGCCCATGATCTGAACAGCTTCGCGGGCCGTGGATGCGCGCTCGAGCATGATGTCCTGGATGATCCACGCGTCCATCATTCCGACCGCGTCTTTCCCCATGATCTGCTTGATCTTCTTCGAGCGGTCGTCCGTCACCTCGACGGAGTTGGTGGATTCGGAGATCGCGACGCCCTTTTCGTTCATGAACGAGTAGCGCGACGCAAAATACCGGAACGTGTGCGGAACCTGCGGGATCTGTCCGATCACCTGCGCGTCCCCGTCGTAGCCATGCGCGTCTTTCACGACGTTCCGCTTGGATCCCTCCGGCCAGTCGGCCTCCGGCACGATGTACAGGCGCGAATTCGCCACCCGGGAATCGTCGTTATGGGTGATGATGGCGCTCCCGTCGACGGTCGCGTTTTTGCCGACGGCCACGACGGTGCAGGCAAGAGCGGACGACGACACCAACGCGACGGCCAGAGCGGCGAAAACAATCTTTCTCAACGATTTCAACATACATTCCCTCCTGTCTTCAGACACACGATGAATCTCCGCAAGACAACAACAAGCGCATGGTGCTCCGGTCCGGCGTGTCCGGTCCGGGAAAAACCCCTTTTGCGGCTCAGTTCAGGAAGACCTTCGCGGGATCCGCCTTCGCCGGGTCATGAAGGAACGAGCCCAGCCCGCGCTCTTTCAGGTCCGAATAGGCGGGGAAAGAGACGCGAAGCTCCTTCGACGGCTCCATCAGAAACTCGTTCATCTGGCGGATCATCGCACGTGTTCCGGAAAGATGCCGGCCGACGCGGTCCCACATCGGGCAGCCCGTT
>CALMZW010000393.1 GCA_937870605.1 uncultured Synergistaceae bacterium | reverse complement strand
GCGGTGCCGATCAGGACGGTCGGACGCAGCCGCCGCATGAATTCGAGCTGCTTGGGCAATGGTTGCGGCCCCAGTGGGACGGCCATCGCCCCGATCTCCTCGACGCCGGCCTGGAAACCGATCCCGGCCGTCCAGAGGCCGTACCCGGGCGTGATCTGGACGCGATCCTCCGGGCCGACTCCCGCTATCCGCAGGCAGCGCGCCATGATCTCCCGGAAGACCGCGACGTCGCCCGCCGTGTACGGGACGATAACCGGTTCTCCGGTCGTGCCTGAGGTGCTGTGGATGCGCACGATGTCGCGCTCGGGCGCGCAGGAGAAGGCGAGCGGCGCGGCGTTCCGGAACGACGCCTTCGTCATGAACGGAAGGCGTCGGAAGTCCCCGCTCGTGCGGACGTCGCCGGAGCCGTCGATTCCGAGGTGCGAGCGCCAGGTTGCGGAACTCGCGCAACGTTCCAGCGTCTTCCGGATCGCCCCGGACGGAAAAGAGCGGTCTTCCGGATCGGTTCGCGCGGCGGTTGTCGCGCGTTTCGTTTCGGGCTGCGTGCGTACGGTCATGAAGTTCACCTCCAAAAAAATAGGGGCCGCTTGTCGCGGCCCCTTCGTATCCCGTATGGCAGGGTACAAAAAAGGCCGTGAAGGGGGTTTTCCCACCTCCACGGCCCGCGATGCAACGCCCGTGGCGGCGGCTCTAGAGGCGCCGCCACCAGCAAAGGTTGACCTGAATGCGTCCGGTTCGTTCCGTCATGAGACGATCGCTCCCGTGTCGTTCGAGTATTGGAGCAGTGTATATCAGATGCGCGCCCCGTCTGTCAAGCCTTGGATTTTTCTTGCGGAATGTCGGCCTACGGACGATAATGTGACGAAAACGTTACGGCGCGCCCGGCGCGCCGATCCGGCGAAAGGGGAGATCGAAGTGTTGTCCAGGTTCCGTGTCATCGTCATCGCGTTGCTCCTGGCGGCGTTCATGGTTTCCGGCGCGTCCGCGGCCGAACTGAACGCCTATACCATCATGCCCGAGAAGTATGCGTCCCAGGTGTTCGAGGCGTTCACCGCCGCGACGGGGATCAAGGTGAATTTCATGCGCTTCTCGTCGGGCGAGGCGCTCGCCCGGGTCGTCGCGGAGAAGAACAACCCGCAGGTGGACGTGATCCTCGGCGGTCCCGCCGACACCTACGAGGCGGGGATCAAGGAAAACGTCTTCGAGGCGTACAAGCCCGCCGGAGCGGATGATATTCCCGCGCAGTTCCGCTCGCCGCAGAACTTCTGGACCGGAATCGGCGTCATCCCGCTCGTCTTCCTCACGAACAACACGTTCCTGAAGGACAAGGGGCTCGCCGCGCCGCAGTCGTGGAACGACCTTCTCGATCCCGCGTACAAAAACGGCCTTCAGATGGCCGACGCCCGGACGTCCGGCACCGCCACGGAGCGGATCTACACGCTCGTGAAGGTGTTCGGCGAGGACGGGGCGTTCGACTACCAGAAAAAGCTGCACCAGAACGTCCAGATGTACACCAAGAGCGGCGCGGGCGGCGCGATGCCGATCGCGACGGGGCAGGCCGCGAGCGGCATCTTCTACATCGTCGACGCGCTCGAGATCCAGCAGCAGGGGCACAACGTCGTGATCAGCTACCCGAAGGAGGGCGTCACGTTCGGGATCGAGGCGACCGGTGTTCTGAAGGGCGCGAAGAACATGGAAAGCGCGAAGAAGTTCGTCGACTGGGCCGCGTCGAAGGCGTTCGCGCAGCTCATCGTGGACAAGAAGATCAACTACATCCCGACGCGGACGGATGTCGCCGTGACGAACCCCGCGCTCGACGTGTCGAAGGTGAAGCTGTTCGAAACCGATGTGGCGTGGAAGGGCGCAAACCGGAAGGCGTACGTCGATCGCTGGATCAACGAAGTGATCCGCTAGCGTCCGTTCCCGAACAGAACCGCGATCTTCCCCCGGCCGGAGGCGACTCCGGCCGGGGACGTCCAAGGAGTCTGACGCCATGTCCGCATCCCCTCTGAAACGGGACCCCGCGCTGCTTCCCGTCCTGGCAACCATCTGGCTTTCTCTGGCGCTTTTCGTGCTCTACCCGCTCTTTCGGCTTTTTCTCGCCACGTTTCTGGTGAACGGGCAGTGGTCGTTCGCGAACCTGGCGACCGTTCTGAACAACTGGTTCGACCGGCAGGCGTTCGTGAACAGCCTCTGGCTCGCGACGACCGTTTCCGTCGCGGGAACGTTTCTGGGATACGTCTACGCCTTCGCCGTCACGCGCCTCCCGCTGCCCTCCTGGCTCAAGTGGACGCTCGGAGCGGTGACGACGCTGCCGCTGATCTCGCCCCCCTTCACGAGCAGCATCGCGCTCACGCTCTCGCTCGGGCCGAACGGCATTCTGCTGAAGCTTCTGGGCCTCGGGAACTTCAACTTCTACGGCTTCTGGGGGACGTGGCTCTCCGAGACGCTCACCTACTTCCCCGTTTCCTTCCTGACGCTCGCGGCCGTCCTGTCGGCCATCGGTCCGAACCTCGAGGACGCGGGGCTGTCCCTCGGGGCCTCCCCAGGGCGGGTCTTCCGCACCGTGACGCTGCCGCTGTCGATCCCCGGGGTCGCGAACTCGCTGCTGCTGCTCTTCGCGAGTTCACTGGCCGATTTCGCGACGCCGCTCGTTCTCGCGGGCCACAGCTTCCCGGTGCTGCCAACGCAGGCGTACCTCCAGATCACCGGGCTCTACGACCTTCGCGGCGGCGCGGCGCTCTCCTTCCTGCTCCTGATCCCCGCCGTCGCAGTGTTCTTCCTCCAGCGTTTCTGGGTCGGACGGAAGAATTACGTCACCATCTCCGGCAAGACCGGGAGCCGATCGTCGTTCAAAAGCGGCGGAAGATTCGCCGAAGCGTTCGTGCTCGGGACGTGCTTTCTCGTGACGGCGTTCATCCTGTACCTGTATTCCATCATCCTCCTGGGGGCGGTCGTGAAGGTCTGGGGCGTGGACAACTCGCTCACGGCGGATAACTTCCGCTACGTGTTCACGCACGGTCGCAAGGCCATCACCGATACGCTCCTCATCGCGGCGGTCGCGACGCCGCTGGGGGGGCTCCTCGCCGTCGTCGTGGGCTTCGTCGCGCAGCGGAAGAAAGTCTTCGGGACGCGGGCCATGGAGTTCATCTCCATGCTGAACTACGCGCTTCCCGGGACGGTCGTCGGAATCGCCTACGTGATCGCGTTCAACGAACGTCCGATCCTTCTCACGGGGACGATGACGATCCTCGTGGCGGCCTATATGTTCCGCTATCACGCGGCGGGCATCCGGGCGGTGATCGCGTCGCTCCACCAGATCGATCCATCCATCGAGGAGGCCTCGGCGAGCCTCGGGGCCGGATCGGCGCGAACCTTCTTCCGGGTGACGGTCCCGCTGATCGTTCCGGCGGTGCTCATGGGAATGCGCTACCTGTTCATCCACTCGATGACGGCCATCAGCGCGACGATCTTCCTCGTGTCCGTCCGGTGGAGCCTGCTCACGACCCGGATCCTCGAATGCATGACGGAGCTGCAGTTCGCACAGGCATGCGCGTTCTCCGTGGTGCTCATCCTGCTCGTCTTCGGGGCGACCGCCCTCATGACGGGCCTGACGCGCATGGCGACGAACAGAATTTCCGGAGAGGGTGGTCGGAACTGATGGCCGTAACGCTGGAACTCGCGCAGGTATCGAAAATCTTTCAGAAGGACCGGGATCTGGTCCGCGCCGTGGACGCCGTCTCGCTCTCGGTGCTCGCCGGGGAGATGGTCACCTTCCTCGGGCCTTCGGGGTGCGGCAAGACGACGACGCTCCGGATGGTCGCCGGATTCGAGATCCCGTCGGCCGGGACGATCTCGATCGCCGGGGAGGATGTCACGAACGTCCCGGTGAACCGGCGGGACATCGGTTTCGTCTTTCAGAACTACGCGCTCTTCCCGCACATGAGCGTCTTCGAGAACGTGGCCTACGGTTTGCGCGTGAAGGGGCTTTCCGAAGCGGACATCCGGATGAAGGTCGGCGACGGGCTCGAACTCGTCGGCCTCGGAAAAGCCGAGGGGCGCTTCCCGAACCAGCTTTCCGGAGGGGAGCAGCAGCGCGTGGCGCTCGCGCGCGTTCTCGTGCTCGAACCGCGAGTGCTCCTCATGGACGAGCCGCTCTCGAACCTGGACGCCAAGCTCCGGATCCACATGCGGACGGAAATCCGCCGCATCCAGAAGCATCTTGGCGTCACATGCCTCTACGTCACGCACGACCAGGGGGAAGCCCTCACGATGTCCGACCGGATCATGGTGATGAACAGGGGACGGGTCGAGCAGGTCGGAACGCCCTTCGAGATTTACAGCGATCCCGCGACGCTTTTCGTGGCGGACTTCATCGGCCAGGCGAACGTCGTGCCTGCGCGCGTGGAGGCCGTGAACGAGGGGACGCTCGCGCTTTCGATCGGCGGACGCGTTGTCGATGTCCGCGCCGTGAAGGGGGGCTCCTTCACCCGGGGAGACGGCGCCGCACTCGTCGTGCGCCCCGAAAACCTGACGCTTCAGGACGAAGGGGAGGACGCGCCGTTCACGGGAACCGTGCGGACCCGGACATTCCTCGGCGGCCGCATGGAGTACGAAATAGCCATTGCGTCCGGCAGGACGATTCTGGTCTTCGACCCGTACCGGCCCGGGAAGCGGACGTGGAGCGAAGGCGAGACCGTCTCGGCGGCCTTCGACGCGTCGGTCGCCGTCGCGCTCCCGGATCGGGAAGGGATGTCGTCATGACGTCGCCCGCATTCCGGACGCCCTGGGAGATCCAGAGCTTCCTGAACTCCATTCCGTACAATCCGAAGGAAGAGTGCAAGTCCCCGAGACGGGTGTTCGAGGAGCGGACCGCGCACTGCTTCGAAGGCGCGCTCTTCGCGGCGTCGCGCCTTCGCGTCCTGGGGCTCCCGCCGCTGCTGATGGACCTCAGGGCATGGAACGACGACGATCACGTGATCGCGCTCTTCAAGTCGGAAGGGTGCTGGGGGGCCGTCGCGAAATCGAACTTCACGACCCTGCGCTATCGGGAGCCCGTCTACCGGACGCTGCGGGAACTCGCGATGTCCTATTTCGACTTCTACTTCAACACGATCGGGCAGAAGACGCTTCGTGCATATTCCAGCCCGCTCAGACTCTCGCAGTTCGACGAACGGGGATGGGAAACGTCCGGTGAGGATCTCGAGTACATCGGAGACTGCTTCGCGAAGCTCGTCTATCGTCCGCTTCTTTCGGAGGCGCAGGCGTCCGTGTTGTCGACCGTGGATGATGCGCTGCTTCACGCGGGACTCCTCGGATCGAACCCGGCGGGACTCTATCGTCCGAAAGAATGAATGATGCGGACTATTCCTCTTTCTTTTTAATTGACAGAACGATCATGCGTTTGTACTATGGGGATATTCAGATTTATACATTCGGGAAGAGGAGGGGTTCGTTGTGAACATCAACAAGGCTATTGTCAAGGCATACGAAGCGATGGGATTCAAAGAGCTTGCAGCGGCGCCGGTGGACGCCATCGCCGGAGTGAGTGAGGAAGACGCGAAGAAGCTCGCGAAGATGAAGGTCAAGACCATTGCGGATTTTGCGGGACTCGACAGTTCGAAACTCGCCCCCAAGGATCTGGAAGTTCTCGGAGCGTGCTTCAACGTGAAAGATGCGCCCGGGCTTGACGCCCTCAAGTTCTACAAGTGGGCGAAAGCCATCGTCCTCTTCTCCGCCGCGGAGAAATAACCGCCCTCCAACCGCGCGTACCGGACCCTTCCCTTGCGGAAGGGTCCGGTTTTTTCTCCCCCCGGTAGCCGTCCGGGATCCGTCTATGGCATAATATGCAGATGATTACGATGAATCGGCTTCAGAGTTTCTATCTTCCGCGAAGAGGTGCTTGTCGATGAACCGAAGAAGATTCCACGGATATTCGCTCCTGTTGGCGTTGTTGCTGTCGTTTCCTGGAACGGCGGCGGTCACGGCGGAGGAACGCCACGAGTACGACGTAGTCGTGATGGGCGCAGGAACCGGAGGCGCAGCCGCGGCGATGCAGGCGGCCCGGATGGGCGCCCGGGTCGCTCTTGTGGAGGAATCGGGCTGGATCGGCGGGCAGATGACCGCGGCGGGCGTCTCCACGATGGACGACCTGAGCGGCAACATCTCGGGCCTGTACGGAGAATTCGTCGAACGCCTGCGGTATCACTACTTCATGAAGGACAAGTCCGTTGGGACCTGCTACTGGAACGGAAACTCCATCGCTTTCGAGCCGGGGGTCGGACACCGGATCCTGAAGGAAATGATCGGCGATCTCCGGAAAAAGACGTTGGCCGACGGATCGCTGCCGGTGCTCGATCTCTTCCTGCGCGCCCGGTTCCGCGACGTTCTTGCGAAGGACGACCGGGTTTCCGGGGTTGTGGTCGAAACCGGAGGCTCGCGCGTCACGCTCGCGGCGTATGTCGTCGTGGACGCAACGGAATACGGGGACGTCCTCGCGAAGGCCGGCGCGCGCTACCGGATCGGCCGCGCGACGAGCGACGCGATGGACGAGACCGCCCGGATTCAGGACATCACCTACGTTGCGGTCATCAAGAAGTATCCCGGCGGAGTTCCGCCGCGGCTGCGCGTTTCGACGCCTCCGGCCGGGTACGAGGAGTCGCGCCGGGAATTCCGGCGTGTTGTCGTCCGGCAGGGCAACGGGTTCAAGGGGGAGTACCCGATCCGCCTTCCCGTCGTCTTTTCGGCGCACAACGCGTACCGGGGGCTCCCCGACTCGTCGAATCCCGAAAACTACGATGCGTCGAGTCCCAACTCCTGGGCACGAATCACGAAGACCTGCGTGAACTGGGCCAACGACTTCCCCGGAATGTCGGACCCCGAGGGCGGCCTGCCCATCCGGTACATCGAGGATCCCGAGTTTCGCCGGAAGATCGATACGGCGGCGTTGCTGAAAACCGTCCATTTCCTGTACTACCTCCGGGACGAACTCCAGGAATGGCAGTGGGGGCTTGCCGACGACGAGTACGGCGAATACGGCGACGAACCGGTCACGGTCAACCTCCTCGATATTCCGCGGGAGTATCACGATCTGCTGCGCTTCTTCCCGCCGCGCCCCTATGTCCGCGAAGGGCGACGCATCGCGGGACTGCTGACGCTCACCGCGAAAGACGTCCGCTGGAACTCGGAGAGCTACAGGGACGGCCGGGGCAACCGGGAACTGCCCTCCGCGCTCGCCGTGGGCGGATACATCCTCGATCTGCACCGGTCGGACCGAGACCGCGATCTCGAGGCGGAATTCGGCGAGAAAAACGTCACGATCCGGGAATGCAACCCCGTCGGTCCCTTTCAGGTCCCGTTCGAGGTC
>CALMZW010000392.1 GCA_937870605.1 uncultured Synergistaceae bacterium | reverse complement strand
CGCAGAACCGCCGGGTGAAAGGGGCTGTAGAGCTGCGCCACGTCGGCGTTTCCCCGGTCGCTTGCGAGCGTGTACTGCGTCAGGTCGTTCGTTCCGAGGGAAAAGAAGTCCGCCTCCTCCGCGAGGACGTCGGCCATGAGCGCGGCGGACGGGACTTCGATCATGACGCCGGTCTTCTCCGGGAGCGCGAAGTCCTTCCCTTCGCTTTCGAGTTCCGCGGCGCACTCGGAAAGCAGGGCTTTCGCCGCGACGAGTTCCGAAACGTCCGTCACCATCGGAAGCATGATCCACAGCTTTCCCGACGGCGCCGAACGCAGCAGCGCGCGGAGCTGCGTCCGGAAGACGTCGGGGCGCGAGAGGCACAGGCGGATCGCGCGCAGGCCGAGGAAGGGGTTGTCCTCCCTGCGGCCTTTCAGGAACGGGATCTCCTTGTCTCCTCCGGCGTCGAGCGTCCGGATGATCACCGGGTTCGGCGACATGGCCGCGAGGACGGACGAATAGGCGTTCACGTGCTCCTCCTCGGATGGAGGGACGTCCCGGTCGAGGAAGAGAAACTCGGTGCGGAAGAGTCCGATGCCGGCGCCGCCCTTTGCGAGCGTCTCCGCCGCTTCTTCGGGACGTCCGATGTTTCCGGCCACGTGAACGGCCCGGCCGTCATTCGTGAAGAGCGGGCCCGAATCCGCCGCGTCTCTGCCCGTGGCGACGAACGTGAGTTGTCGCGCCGAGTATGTGCGCCGGGTCTGTTCCCCGGGATCGAGGACAAGGTCGCCCGCGCTTCCGTCCAGAATCGCCTCCTCCCCCTCGTGCGCCAGTTCCGTCAGGCCGATGACGCCGGCAATCAGGGGGATTCCCTTCATCCCCGCCAGGATCGCCGCGTGTCCCGCGACCCCGCAGCGCTCCGCCGCGATCCCCGCGACATGCGACGGATCGAATCCCGAAACCTGCGAGGGAAGCAGCTCCTTCGTGACGACAATGACCGGAACCTCCGCGGAAGGGTTTTCTTCCGCGTTCTCTCCCGTCAGCGTGAAAAAGAGCTGACGCCCCACGTCCTCGATGTCGGCGCTCCGCTCGCTCAGGTACGGATCCGGGATGGCGCGGAGTTGTTCCGCGAAGGAACGCGCAGCGCGGACGACGGCGTTTTCGGCGCACTCACCGGAGCGGATCGTCCGTTCCATCTCTTCGAGAAAGAGCGGATCCCGGAGCATCATCAGGCGGGTTGCGGCGAGTTCTCCGTCGGCGGAACCGGGCGCGAAGGGAAGCCGTTGCATCGCTTCAGCGGTTCTGGAGAGTCCTTCATGCAACTTCCGCAGGTTTTCTTCGACGTCGCAGATTCCGTCGTTCTCCCGTTCCGTGAACGCAATCGTCCGAAGGATCCGGATCCGCGCCATTCCGACGCCGGGGACGACGGGCGTCCCCGAAAAACGTCGTTCCATACACTCCACCTCCCGGAGGCGATCGATAGGCGAAAGATTATTGTTGACAGCGTTCACTATAGCAAATAAAATCGTACCGGTCGATAGAAAATATCGGGAAAACAATTTATGTATACTGAACGGTCCGGCACATCCGGGGAGGCGTGGATTCCATGCATTCAGACTACTGCTATGTCGGCAAGCGGGTCAGGCAGGAACGCCAGAAGTACGGGATGAGTCTCAACGACCTCGCGGAAGCCACGGGAATTTCGGCATCCTATCTCAGCCTTCTCGAAAACGGGAAGACCGTCCCGTCCATCAAGGTCCTCGACAAGATCTGCAACTATTTCTCCATCCATATATCCGTGCTCTTCCAGGAAGACGATGAACTCGGCGAAGTGTTTCTGTTCCGGCGGGACCGTCAGGTCGAAGTGGACGTTCCGAACGACCGCATGCTCCGCTTTCTGCTTCCGCGGGGAAACTGCCGGATCGAACCCGTCCACGTGACGCTTACGCCCAGAGAAAAGAGAAACGAGTGGACCGTCCACCAGGGGACGGAATTCGGATATGTGATTACGGGCAGTCCGGAGATCAGCCTGGAGGGACGGGAATCCATTACGTGCCGCGAAGGGGATGCGATCGTCTACAACTCTTCGATCCGGCACTACTGGCAGAATCTTGGGGAGGTTGTCGCGGAGGTGCTTCTCGTCGCATTTCCCCGGGTCGATTTCCGGGGGGAGCTTCAGGGAGCGCTCCGTACGTAAAAACGGCAGGAACACGGGGAGAAGGAGGTACGGGAGAATGAGAAAGATCCTGAATCAGCCGGACAAAGCGGTTCCCGAGATGCTTTCCGGTATGGCGAAGGCGCACGCCGGAATCATCGAGGTTTTGCCCGGAACGCAGGCTGTGGTCCGGGCGGACGCTCCGGTGCGGGGAAAGGTGGCGCTGATTACGGGCGGCGGGAGCGGGCACGAACCAGCGCATGGCGGCTTCGTCGGGAAGGGCATGCTGGATGCGGCGCTCGCCGGGGCCGTGTTCTGCTCGCCTCCGCTCGACGACGCGATCGCGTCGCTGGAGCGCGTTGACGGCGGCGCGGGCGTGCTGTTCATCATCAAGAACTACACCGGCGACATCCTGCTGTTCGATATGGCGGAAGAAGAGGCGGCCGACCGGGGAATACCCGTTCGAAAGGCGCTCGTGGCGGACGACGTCGCGGTGGATGACCGAGAGGGAACGACGGGACGCCGCGGCGTGGCCGGAACGGTGCTCGTTCACAAGATCGCGGGCGCGATGGCCGACAGGGGCGCGTCGCTCGACGACGTTCATCGCGTCGCCATGAAGGTTATCGAAAACGTCCGGACGATGGGCATGGCGCTGACCCCCTGCCTCGTTCCGGGACGGGACAAGCCGAACTTCGAACTCGCTCCGGGCGAGATGGAGATCGGCATCGGCATCCACGGCGAACCCGGCGTCCGGCGCGAGCCGCTGAAAAGCGCGCGCGAGATCGTATCGGAGATGATGGACCGGATCACGGGGGACCTCCCCTTCAAGGCCGGAGACCGGGTCGTCGCGATGGTCAACGGCATGGGCGCGACGCCGCTCATGGAGCTTTACGTCATTTACAACGAGGTCGAGTCCTACCTTGCGGGCAAGGGGATCGCGGTCGCGCGTCCGATGGTGGGCGAGTACATGACGTCGCTCGAAATGGCCGGTTTCTCGATCACATTGCTCCGCGCGGACGACGAGCTGTTGTCGCTTTTCGACCACCCGTGCGCGGCGCCGGCCTGGAGACAGGCATGACCTGCGCCTGGTCGACCGAATGCCTGGCGGGGATCTTCAGAAACCTCGCGGCGACGGTCGACGCGAATGAACAGATGCTCAACGAGCTGGACAGTACGATCGGCGATGCGGAGCACGGCCTCAACCTGAAACGGGGATTTTCGATCCTGATGGAGAAGATGGACGGTTTCACGGCGCTGGAGCCCGCGAAGTTCATCAAACGGATG
>CALMZW010000391.1 GCA_937870605.1 uncultured Synergistaceae bacterium | reverse complement strand
CACATGTTTGCCGGCTCCGGTGTACTCCGTCTCCTGAACGATGATCGTCTGGTCGCGGTCCATCTCCTGCGCGATCGCGAAGGCCGCCGTCAGCGAGGTGTTTCCGGCGGGCCCCCTGTCGAGTCCTTCGATGACCGACAGGGCTTCCGTCATGTAGAAGACTTCGCCCTGCGTGATGGTGACATACCGGTCCATATAGCGCAACGGACGCGCCGCGTTTCGGGGGACGTCCGCCCTGTCCGGCCACGTGGAGAAGGGAATTCCAAACCCGGTGTGTCCGGTCGTGAACGATTTCCGGTTGAAGTCGCGATCGCTGGCCATGTGAAGGCCGGAGAGATCGACGCTGGCGCCGATAACTCTGGTCTGCGCCGCTCCGACCTTTCGGAGTCCGCGCGCCGTGCCGGTCAGATTTCCGCCGCCGGCGTTCGTAGCGACAACGGCGTCCGGGAGCTTCCCCTCGCGTTTCAAAAACTGCTCGGCGATCTCCGAGCCCAGCGTCTCGATCCCGGCGATGCCGAAGGGCGTATAGAGCGAGGCGTTGAAGAAGCCTGTTTCCTCCAGAACAAGAAGGAAGTTGTAGAAAAGCTCCGGTCCGACGGTCATCTGCAAGACTTCCGCGCCGTACGCTTCGCACTTTCGTCCCTTCTCGAGAATCTCCGGCTGACCGACGCCGCGGCTGTCGAAAAGCTCCTGGAGAATGATGCATTTGAGGTTGCGCATATTCGCCTGGGACGCGACGGCCGCTCCGTAGTTTCCGCTTGTGGCTGCGATCACGCCTTCATAGCCCCGCTGTTTCGCGTAATAGCAGGAGACGGCGGCCCTGCGGTCCTTAAAACTGCCGGAGGGGTTGCACGCTTCGTCCTTGAGGAAGATCCGAGCCCCCTTGCCCTTCGGAGCGAGCGCCCGGGCTGCAGCGGTCAGGTTTTTCAGCTCGATGAGCGGCGTATTCCCGACATTCGTCTCGGCCTGGATCACTTTGACTTCATCGAGGGAATACCCGGCCTTTCGCATCATTTCCTCGTAGTCGAACGCAATCCCGCCGAGTTCAAATTCGCCGTAATCGAGTCCAAGAGCGCGTTTCATGATCTCGATTTTCCGGGACATGACCTCCTGATAGCTCGTATTCGTCATTGTGCGTCTCCCTTCGCGATGAGACTGCGAAGTTCGTTTCCGACTTCGAGCAGTTCGGGAATCGGCCGTCCGAATCCGTGAACGTATGGGGGATTGACCGCAACGAGTTTCCCGGTGAGACGCCGTCCGATCGCCGTCCGTATTTCAACGGTCTCGCCGAGCCGCGCTTCATGGTCGAGGAACCCCTTTGTCCAGAGCATCAGCGGGACCTTTCTCGTTTCTTCCGGAATGTGAGGGGCCCGTTCGTCCGGGCGCAATACGGTCCGTTCGATCTGGACCCATGCGCCCTGTGGGACAAGTTCCTGCATGATTTCGTTTCTCCTTTCGCCTTTCTACCAGCCCTTGACGGTTTCAAGAACCGAGTCGGGAATACGTCCTGCCGTGAAGTCCTCAAAAGACTCCTCGATCGCGTCGAGCGCCGAATCCATCTGTTCCCGGGTGATCACGAGCGGAGGCTGAATCCGCAGGACCGAGCCGCTGAAGAAGGAGAGCAGCAGCCCTTTCTCCCACGCACGGTAGCAGATCTTTGCGGCGGCTTCCCTGTGTCGCTCTTTCGTCTCGCGGTTGGTGACAAGGTCCACGCCGATCGACAGTCCGATGCCGCGCACGTCGCCGATGATTTCAAAACGCTCCTGCATCTTCCGGAATCGCGCCATGACGTGTTCGCCGAGACGCGTCGCATGTTCCAGAAGCCCTTCGTCGCGGATCACGCCGATCGTTGCGATCGCAGCCGCGCAGCAGACGGGATTCCCGGCCGCGGTGAACAGGTGCGCCGGAGCCTCCCAGTTATCCATATACTCGGCGCGGGCGACGACGCCACCCAGAGGAAGGCCCGAAGCGATGCCCTTCCCCATGACGATCGCGTCCGGGACGACATCGAAGTTCTCTATGCCGAACCATTTGCCCGTTCTGCCGAACCCTTGCTGCACTTCTTCCGAGATCAACAGGATGCCGTATTCGTCGCACAGGGTGCGGAGATCCTTCACGAATTTTGTCGGAGGGACGACGAGTCCGGCGTCTCCCTGGATCGGTTCGATAAAGACGGCCGCCACTTCGTCGGCGGGCAGGTAGCTCGAAAAAGCCATTCGCATCTGTTCGATGCAGTAGTCGGAGACCTGGTCGGGCGTCATCCCGGGAGCGGAGTCCGATAGGGATCGGGAAAGGGAACGTGGTATATCTCGGGCACGAGCGGTCCCATCCCGCGAACCATCGGGAGGCTCACGCCGCTCAGGCTCATCGCCCCGAACGTACTTCCGTGATACGCGCGTATGAAGGCGATGATCTTGCTTCGTTTGGTCGCCCATCGGGCCATCTTGATAGCGCCGTCATTGGAGTCGGAACCGCAGAGCCCATAAAAAACCCTCTTTCGGTACTGCCCCGGGGTGATGGCGATCAGCTCTTTCGTCAAATCGATAATCGGCTCATGGTACATATACACGTGCGTGTAGAGAATGAGATTCTCGGATTGTTTTTTTATCGCCTCAACGACGCGGGGATGGCAATGCCCGGTGTTGACTGCTCCGGCGCTGGCGAGCAGATCTATATACGAGTTCCCGTCCACGTCTTCGATGATCGCTCCGGATCCTTTCCGAACGACCAGAGGATAGTAGGGAACTTTCGCTCCGGGGGAAGTTATCGCCTTGTCTTCGTCGACAAGCCGCAGACATTTCTCCAGATTACGAGCCACTGTGCCACATCTCCTTTCGGTTTTCCTTAAAAAAAGCGGGAGGCCGAAGCCTCCCGCCCCTTGGGTCTCGCTTACTTGGCTCTTTCGATGCCGGACTCCTTGTAGACCTTGTCCATAAGTTCCTTGCCGACGAGTTCTTCCATCTTGGGCCATACGACCTTGCGGACGTGGTCGGCGCAAGCCTTCAGCTGGTCGGCCGTCAGCATGACGATTTCCCAGCCGTACTCGGCCTTCAGTTTCTGGCGGTACTCTTCGTCTTCCTTCGCCACGTTCTCCCAGCGTACGAGAGACTCTTCGTTGGCGGCGGTCATGACGATTTCCTGGTCTTCCTTGGAGAGTTTCTTCCAGAGATCCATATTGATGGCGAACCACCAGGACTCAAAGAAGTCGTTGTACTGAATCCAGACCTTGTTGACATCCTTGAACTGCCATGCCTGGAAGGGGGGTCCGCCCATCTGGCCGTCCGCGATTCCGGTCTGAATGGCGCTGTAGGCCTCGGCGTACGGGATCGGTGTGGCGATATATCCGAGGGCTTCATAGGTCAGTTCGCAGGGTTTGATGGGCATGACGCGAACCTTCAGTCCCTTGGCCTTCGCCGGATTGGCGTAATCCGCAGGCTTTTCCTTCAGCGACACTCCGGCCATTCCGACCGGGAAGACCGCGAGGGCGTTGACGTTATGCGCCGCCCACAGATCCTGGATGATCTTGTAGCCCCAGCCGCCCTGTCCGTAAACTTTCTTGGCCTCGTCCATATCCTTGACGAGATACGGGAAATAATAGGCGAGGTTCAGCTTCGGGTCGAAATTGGCGTTGGCCTGGGCCATCGTCATTTCGATGGTGCCGCGCATAAGCATTTCAAACGTCTCTGTCCAGTCGCCAAGAACGCCGCCGGAGAAAACGTCTATCTGGATGCGTCCCTTGCTCCGCTCGAACAC
>CALMZW010000390.1 GCA_937870605.1 uncultured Synergistaceae bacterium | reverse complement strand
TCAGAGCCACTGCACGCGGTGGTTCCGCGCCGTATACGGCGTTACCCCCGGTTCGTTTCGCCGCGCGTGCGTCGAAGAGCAATTTCGTTCACCATAATGAACTGCTTTTCGTTGTGTAGCCTGCGGTCGCGGCCGCTTTCGGAACGATTCCCGCATCGACCGTGTCCCCGACGCGATCCCGCCGCCCGTCACGCCCGGGCTCACGGTCCATTCGATGGAAGCTTCCGGGATCGATGGGATTTGTGGTATCGTTGTCACAACCTTCTTCATGAAACGCAGCGGCAGTCCGCTGCTTGCGATGACGTCGGGCATGACTGCGGTCGCCCTGTTGCGGTCGTGTATCGGATAATGACGGGAGGGGAATAGACGATGACCGAAAGAAGTCTGGAGACAGTCGACACGCCGTCCCTGCTCATCGACAGGGACAGGCTTGAGCGGAACCTCGCATGGATGCAGGAAAAGGCGGACCGTTTCGGGGTGAAGCTGCGGCCTCATACGAAGACGCACCGGTGTCCGGCGCTCGCCCGAAGGCAGGAGGAACTCGGCGCCCGGGGGATCACCGTCGCGAAGCTCGGAGAGGCGGAAGTCATGGCGCGGGAGGGATTGACGGATATCTTCATCGCGAACGAGATCGTCGGCCCGATCAAGCTGCGACGCCTTCGCACCCTCGCGGAGACAGGGATCCGGCTTGCCGTGGGCGCGGACAGTCCCGTCCACGTGGACATCCTCTCGAAGGCGTTCCGGGATTTTTGCGTCCGGCTGGACGTCCTCGTGGACGTCGACACGGGAGACCCCCGGACGGGGATGCCGCCCGGAGACGGTGTGCTCGACCTGGCGCGGCGCATCGAACGGGCGCCCGGGCTTCGGTTCCGGGGGATATACACCCACGACGGACAGAGCTACGACGCGGCGGATTCGCAATCGATCCTGGATATCTTCAAGGAAAGCCAGACGCTGATGCTCCGGATGGCGGACAGAATACGAGACGACGGGATCGACGTCGAAGATATTTCGGTCGGTTCGACGCCTTCGCTGATGATTGCGGACATCCTCCCCGGCGTCACCGAAATCCGTCCCGGAACGTACGTCTTCCTGGACGCGGATCAGGCGCAGGTGCTCGGAACCTACGAGCATTGCGCGCAGACGGTTCTCGCGACCGTCATCAGCCGGCCGACCGCGTCGCGCGTCGTCCTCGACGCGGGAACGAAGGCGTTGACCTATTACGTCCAGACGGAAGGAATCACGCGCGCGCCGGGGCACGGCAGGGTCAAGGCGAATCCGCAGCTCTTTCTCGACAGGCTCTCCGATGAACACGGTTCCTTCGAAATACCGGAAGGATTCGGGGTGGACTATCGCATCGGCGACCGGATCGAGATCATCCCGAACCATGCGTGTCCGA
>CALMZW010000389.1 GCA_937870605.1 uncultured Synergistaceae bacterium | reverse complement strand
ATCCGACAAGCTCTTCAAGGTGATCCCAGATTTTTTTCAACATGGCCCTATTACTCCTTCTCAGGGGCGGGGGAGATACCCCCGCCCCTATGCGATTTTTCGTGTTACTTAACCTTCGCCATATCCTCTTCGGCGGCCTTGATCAGGTCTTCGCCAAGTTCCTTCCGCCACTTTTCTGCGACGGGCTTCGTCTTTTCGGCAAACGCCTTGATCTGATCGGGCGTCAGAATGGTCACTTCCATGCCCGCCTTCTTCAGCGCAACGTAGGGATCGGTAATATCGGGAACCTTGTTGATGCTCTGGAGATACTTCAGAGAGATGTCGCCATCGAGCCCCACGCGGGCGAGGGCGATTTCATACTTCGAAGCAAGATCGACACACTCCTGTATCATCTTCTGATCCTTCTCGGGGAAGGATTTCCAGACATCCGGGTTCACGCAGAAGAGCAACGGATCGATGACATAGTGCCAGTCAGTCATGTACTTGTGGTACTCGTGAATCTTGAGCGGGAAGAAGATGCTGATGGGGTTCTCCTGTCCGTCGACAACGCCCTGCTGGAAAGCGGTCGTCGCTTCCGCCCAGTTCATGTTGATCGGATTTGCGCCGAGCGCGTTGTATGTGTCGATGTAGATCGGGCTTCCGACGACGCGGATCTTCAAACCCTGAAGATCCGCGGGAGTCTTCACCGCCCGTTTGCTGTTCGTCAGCTCGCGGAAACCGTTTTCGCCCCAGCCGAGGAATTTGACGCCCTTATTTTCGACTGCATCGATTAGCATCTTTCCGGACTTTCCGCCCTTGATCGCGTCGACGGCCTTGAAGCGGTCGGGCTGGGAAGCAACGAAGAACGGCATCGCGGTCAGGTTCAGTTCCTTGACCTGCGGCGACCAGTTGATAACCGACTGCAGAGCGAAATCGATCGCTCCGTTCCGCAGAAGCAGAAACGCGGACGTCTGCTTGCCGGCGGACAACTGCGATCCGAAGTAGACCTTGACGTTGATCTTTCCCTCGGACTTCTCCTTCACGAGATCCGCGAAGTACTGCGCTCCCATACCCCAGGCAGTCGCCGGCCCGGGAACGACATCCATCTTGTACTCGGTCTTATACCCGGCCGCTATCGCCGGAACTGCAAGCGCGCACAACAGAGTCGCAGCAATTGCCAGAGCTATCCCTTTCCGCATTACGATTCCCCCCTGTGATGAAATAGAGATGCCGTTCTACTTTCCGTGAAACACCCACGCTCTTCCCCTACGCATCACCTCCGGTTTCGCATCGCGATCCGGTCACCTTGAAAGAGCCCTGAAAGCATGTTACGCGAAGACCTTTCGTACGCCGGCAACAATCGTATCCGTCGTGACACGGTATTCCTTCTCCAGAATACGCGCGAAGGGGACGGGAGTGAAGGGCGATCCGACGCGGACGATAGGGGCATCGAGGCAGTCGATCGCCTTCTCCGCGACCAGCGCCGCGATCTCCGCTCCCACGCCGCACCGCTTCACCGCTTCGTGCGCGATGACAAGACGCGTCGTCTTCGCCACCGAGTTCAGGATCGTCTCCTCGTCGATCGGAGAGACGCTCCGAAGGTCGATCAGTTCCACCGAGATTCCGTCCTTTTCCAGTTCGTCCGCCGCCTTGATCGCGTGGTTCATCATCATCGAGTACGAGACGAGCGTGACGTCTTTTCCCTGCCGCACGACTTTGGCCTTGCCGATCGGCGTGACGTAGTCCCCCTCCGGCACTTCGCCTTTCATCGAGAAGAGTCCCTTGTGTTCGAAGTAGATGACCGGGTTGTCGTCCCGTATGGCCGCTTTCAGCAGTCCTTTCGCGTCCGCCGGGTTGGACGGGATGACGACTTTGAGTCCCGGGATGTGCGCGAAGAACGCTTCGACCGATTGCGAGTGCTGCGCCGCGGCCTGGTTGATCATTCCGTCCGGCGCGCGCAGGACCATCGGGATGCTTTTCTGTCCGCCGAACATGTAGTGGATTTTCGCCATCTGGTTGAAGATTTCGTCGAAGCAGACGCCCATGAAGTCCGCGAAGTGCATGTCCGCCACCGGCCGCATTCCCGCAAGCGCCGCGCCTATCGCCGCGCCCACGATGGCCGTTTCGCTGATCGGCGTGTCGATGACCCGCTCTTTTCCGAATTTGTCCGGCAACCCCTTGAACTGCCCGAAGATGCCTCCCTGCCGCGCGATGTCTTCTCCCATGACGAAGACGCTTCCGTCGCGCGTCATTTCCTCTTCCATCGCTTCAAGCGTCGCCTGTGCAAACGATATCGTTCTCATGGTCTGCTCTCCGTTCCCTTTCATACGGTTTCCGGCGCCGGCACGTAGAGGTCCGTGTAGAGTTCGGACGCGTCCGGTTCCGGAGACTGCCGCGCGTATTCGATCGCCTCGTCGATTTTCCTGACCGCCGCCGCTTTCATCGCATCGAGGTCTTCCCGCGTCATGACGCCCGCTTCGAGCACTTTTTTCTCGAATGTCGGGATCGGGTCGGTTGTGTCGAAGACGTGCTGCACTTCTTCTTTCGTCCGGTATTTCTCCTGGTCGCCGACGAAGTGCCCCTTGATCCGGTAGGTTTTCGTTTCCAGGATGGCCGGGCCTTCCCCTCGCCTCGCCCGTTCGATGAGGTCGCCCGCCGCTTCGTAGACCGCGAAGACGTCGTTGCCGTCGACGATGACTCCCGGGATGCCGTATCCCTGCGCCCGGTCCGCTATGTCGTCGACCGAGGTGGTCGTCCGGTAGGGCGTCGTGGACGCGAACTGGTTGTTTTCGCAGACGAAGAGCACCGGCAGGTTCCAGACCGCCGCCATGTTGATCGCCTCATGGAAGGTCCCCCGGTTCGACGCTCCGTCTCCGAAGAAGAAGACCGATACGCCGTCCGTCTTCTGCATTTTCTGCGCAAGCCCCGCTCCGGTGACCATCGTGAAGCCGCCTCCGACGACGCCGTTCGCACCGAGCATTCCCACGCTGAAGTCCGCGATGTGCATCGAGCCGCCCTTGCCTTTGCAGTAGCCCGTCTTTTTCCCGAATATTTCCGCCATCATCCGCTTCGGGTCCGCTCCCTTGGCCAGCGTGTGTCCGTGTCCCCGGTGCGTGCTCTGGATGTAGTCCGTCTTCCGGAGGTGTCCCATGACTCCCGTCGCCGTCGCCTCTTCACCGATGTACAGATGCACAAAGCCCGGTATTTCCCCCGCAAAGAAGTTCTCTTCGACCTTCAGCTCGAAGTTC
>CALMZW010000388.1 GCA_937870605.1 uncultured Synergistaceae bacterium | reverse complement strand
GCGAGGCGAAGACGCGGGCCGGAAAGACAAACAGCCGTCCCGCATTCGGGACGGCTGTCGTTTTCGTGCGAATCAGGCGGCGGAAAGCCGTCGCGCCGCTTCCTACCTCGAATACACCCCGTCGAGGATCACGCCCTGCCCGCAGACGCCGCCCGACTTGAACGCCTCGTCGGTCGTGACCGTGGCTATCTTGCCGTCGAAGACGATCGTGACCTTGACGGCCGTATCCTGCTCGGACACCGCGACGACTTTGTTTCCTTCGAGCGGTCCCTTGCCCTGGAACGAGCAGAGTTTCGCGCTGTCCTTTCCCGACGGAACGCTGTTTTCGAAGATGATATAGTGCACGGGGTCGCTCTCGTCGTACCACCAGACTTCGAGGACGCCTGTCATTCCCTTCCCCGTGAACGTGTAGAGCCCCTGCCTGCCCTTGTCGCTGTGAACCAGCACGGAGCGGCTGATGACGTTGTTGACGTACCGGATCCGGTCCATCGTGACATTCGCGTACGCGTCGACTTTCGACGTCCCGGCGTCGATCTGCGCCTTCGCCTCCGCGTCGCGTCCCTTTTTGACCCACTGCCCCTGATCCGCGAGGAGCTTCTTGTATTCGTCCGCGGGAAGCATCTTTTTCGCTTCCTTCCACGCGCCGTTGAGCCCTTCGTCCGCCTCGCGGTACGCCTGCGACTGCGCAAGCATCGCCTTGTGCTCCGCGTCGCCGAGCGCAAACCCCGGCTGCACCATGACGAGCGCAAGCGCCGCCGCTGCGAGAATCCTGTAAACACCCTTCATACCCATGACACCATCCTTTTCATATGCCGAATATGCGACATAGCATACCAGAGGGCGGACCGGACTGCGTTGTTGACATTTAGGGGAATTACCCTCAGAATTGACGAAATTTTTAAGGTGGAGGTGTTTCGGATGGTTCGCACCAGAAAAGCGCTCGGAATTGCGGCGGTTCTCGCTCTCGTGGTTATCGTCCTCTTTGCGGGGTGCGCGTTCGCGGGGGCGCGGCTCGACAGGGTCATGGAGACGAAAGTCCTTCGCGTCGGCACTCCGGGGGACTATCGCCCCTTCGCGATGCTCGACAAGGCGACGGGGAAGTACGAGGGGCACGACATCGACCTCGTCGAACTGCTCGCGGCGGACCTCGGCGTGAAGGTCGAATACGTCGCCACATCGTGGCCGAAGCTCATGGAGGACTACCTGGGCGACAAGTTCGACATCGCGGTCGGCGGCATCACGCGGGGACTCGCGCGGATGCTGAAGGGCGACCTCCTGCCCCCCTACGCGCCCAACGGCAAGGTCGCCATCATCCGCAAGGCCGACAAGGACAAATTCACGTCGCTCGAAAAGATGGACGTCCCCGAGACGACCGTCATCGTCAACCCCGGCGGCTCGAACGAGCGTTTCGTCAACGCGAACTTCAAGAAGGCGAAGATCGTCGTCCATCCGGCGAACGCCGAAATCCCTGCGATGATCGCGGAAGGCAAGGGCGACGTGATGATCTCCGAGACGTACGAGGCCGTGGTCTACGCCCGAAAGGACGACCGGCTCTACGGCGCGTTCACGGACAAGCCGCTCACGAAGATCAGCTTCATGGGCTTCTTCATCCGCGACGACGACCCCGCGTTCCTGAAAATCATGAACTTCCTCTGGAACGACGCGAAGCTCCGCGGCGACCTCGATAGGCTCTTTGACAAGTGGCTGAAGTAACGAAGGGCGGACGGTCCCGGGGCTGAGACCCCGTCGAGTCGGCGATCCGCGACGCGCGCAAAGCCCGGACGGCTGAATATGGACGAATACCCCGACGTCCTCCGGAGGAACCTCGGACTTCCGGGGAGCGCCTGAGCGGTGATGAGCGGCAGAAGTCCGTCGCGCTGAACGCCGTGTTCTTTTCACAACCCGAAAGCCCCGCCTGGTTCGATCCTGGGCGGGGCTGTTCTATTAGCAAAGAGTCAGGTTTCCGGTTCGAGGAAGGAGAAAGGAGTCCGTCATGAACGGAAATGCTTCTCACTACATTTACCGCGTGGAATGGTCCCCCGAAGATCAGGAATACGTCGGACTCTGTTCCGAGTTCCCGAGCCTCTCGTGGCTCGCAAAAAGCGACGACGAGGCGTTTTCCGGAATCCGCGCCCTCGTCGCCGATGTTGTCGCGGATATGGAACGCAACGGAGAAACAATCCCGGAGCCTCTCGTCGATCGTGCCTACTCGGGCAAAATTCTCTTCCGGACGACAGCGGAGATGCATCGGAAGCTCGCCATCCGGGCGGCGGAATCCAGGGTCAGCCTGAACCGCTATCTGAACGGCAAACTCACGTCCATCCTCGGCTGAAGCGCCTTCTGCGCCCACGAGCTTTTTCGGTTCTTCCATCCACGCGGATCGCCGGTAGATGGCGAGCTTCCGATCGCCTTAGTGGAACCTTCACGGGAAGCCGTGCGCCCATACGATCAACAACGCGCTTTGGTTTTTTTTACAGCGTCCGGCCGGTCTTGAATTTCAAGATTTTTGTGATACCATCAACCATCGAAATATAACTCTGTTTTCCAAGGAGCTGTTGTTGTATGCGTCATACGAGGGCAATGGATATTGTGACAACAAGGGAGGCGCATACAAAATAAGGTAATGTATATGCCTCCCAAAAGTTGCTTATACATAAAAACTTTTGGAGGTTATAAAATTGAATAAAATAAAAATGGAAGACATCGGCCTCAGCAGGGAATTCGTCGCCGAGTCCGGTTTCTATCCGGGGTTGTACGTCGGGCGCGTCGTCTCGCAGCACACGAATCTGTACAGGGTCGTCACGGAGAACGGCGAACAGGCGGCGGAAATTTCCGGGAAGTTTCGTTTCGACGTCACAACGCTGTCCGATTATCCGGCGGTGGGCGATTTCGTGATGCTCGACCGGGACGGAGACGCGGGAGGCAACGCGATCATCCGTCACGTTCTGACGCGAAAGAGCGCCTTTATCAGAAGGGCGGCGGGAACGTCGAACGACGAACAGGTCGTCGCCGCGAACATCGATACGGTGTTTCTCTGCATGTCGCTGAATCACGATTACAACCTGCGGCGGATGGAACGGTACCTCGGCGTGGCGTGGGACAGCGGGGCCGCGCCGGTGATCGTCCTCACCAAGGCCGACCTGTGCGACGCGCTTCCGCAAAGGCTCTCGGAGCTTGACGCGGTCGCCCGCGGGGTCGATGTCCTCGTGACGTCGAGTCTGACCGAGGATGGGTGTTCCTCCGTCCGAACGTATCTCGCCCCCGGAAGGACGATCGCATTCATCGGATCGTCCGGCGTCGGCAAG